>NZ_VZPF01000050.1 GCF_008801695.1 Pantoea stewartii subsp. stewartii | reverse complement strand
TACGTCGCAGCCCAGCGCGTTGAGTTCGCCGCCGCATGCCGGACAGGTGGTTTCTGCCGGCGACAGCGTGAGGGTTTCGCGGGGAAGTGAGGCCGGCAGCGGTTTGCGGGCGGAAGACTGGCGCAGCAGCTGCGGGAGTGCCGGGTCATGCTGCTCGCCCAGCACCTCAGCCATCTCCTCCTGCAGGGCGCTGATGCGCTCCTCTGCCTCGCGCACCTGGCGGGCCGTTTTCTCACGCAGCTTTTCGGAGCTTTTGCCGAACTGCATACGTTGCAGCTTAGCAACCAGCGCCTTCAGGCGGTTGATTTCGCTGGCGTACGCCGCCACCCGCTGCGAGAGCAGACGGTTATATTCCGCCATTTTGCGGATGGTCGTTTGCTGCTCCTGCAGCAGCGCCCTGAGCCGGGCGTTTTCATCAGGGTATGAGGTATCCATAACCCCACTTTACAGCAGGTTATATGCGTATTCCAGGGCGTTCCGTCCGCTGGGGATGCTTCCAGTTAATGCCTTCCAGCAGCATGGACAGCTGCGCAGGCGTCAGGTGGATTTTGCCGTCACGGGTCACCGGCCAGACGAAGCGGCCACGTTCCAGCCTTTTGGTAAACATGCACAGGCCGTCCCGGTCGGCCCACAGTACCTTTATCATGTCGCCGCGCCGGCCGCGGAAGATGAACAGATGCCCGCTGAACGGGTCATCCCGTAACGTATTCTGCACCCTGGAAGCCAGACCATTGAAGCCGTTGCGCATGTCGGTGATGCCGGCAACCAGCCAGATGCGGGAACCTGCAGGAAGTGATATCACCGGGTCCCTCCCTGCATTTCCCGGATGAGCGTCTGCAGCAGCTCAGGCGTCAGCTTTCCACTGATACGAAGCGTTCCGGCGGGCAGGACCAGCTCACAGCAGGGAGACTCTTCCGCAGAGGGTGTCAGCGGGCTCGCCGGTCTTTCGGTAGCGGTCAGCGCCACGGGGATCAGTGCTGGCGTGCTGGCAGGAGTCCCTGACAGCTCCTGCTGATAACGACGCCGCCAGTTGAACAGGAGATTGTCATTGATGTTATTTTCACGGGCAAGCTGTGCCACGCTGACGCCGGGCTGCATCGACTGCGCCACCAGTGCGATTTTGAAATCGCGGGGGAAGTTGGGACGTCGTGGTTGTTTGCGGGCGACAGGGATTTCACAGGGAGCAGGGGCTAGGGGAAGAACGGATGATTTTCTGGATGTCTGTTGGTAAAGCCGCTTATCCAGATTTTTGGCGTTGATCCGTGGCGGCAAAGGCCAGGAGAGACCGGCCTTCCTGAAGCGAACAAAGAGATCGCAGGCCGTGGTTTTGGGGATGCCCAACCGGCGTCCAGCCTCAATGCGTGGCAGTTTTTCTTCAAAGTGGAGGCGAAGTACCTCAAGGAGCCATGTCCGGTGTTTCACGCGATAGTGTCCATTAAAAAATGATGGACACTATTTTCCCGGAACCGGAGGGCGCTGCACAGACGGTCTGAATAAGACGCTTACAATCCCTGAGCGCTCGCCCCAGAATCTCCTCACTACTGCCGTCTGAATAGCTGTTAGCGGTGTCGAAGAAGTTAATCCCGGCCTCCAGCGCCTGCCTGATAAGCGGTCGGCTGCTTTCTTCAGGCAGTGTCCAGGCATGTTTACCGCGGGTGGGCTCACCAAATGTCATACAGCCCAGGCAGAGCTGGGAAACTTTTAAATCAGTATTCGCGAGTGGAACGGTTTTCATCATGACTCCTGCTATGTCCTTCCAGGGGAATTAAGCATAGCAGGAATACCGCTCTCCGCAGAGAGCGGGGGAGGGGAACTACTGCGCCAGCCAGTGACTGATTTGCTGCTGAATACCGTCTGCGTCCAGGTGGTAGTCGTGACGCATCTCTTCCTGCGTGCCCGGGGGAATGAACTCGTCAGGCAGGCCAATATTGAGAACGGGAATGCCCAGACATTTCGCCATCACGAACTCGTTGACGCCGCTGCCTGCGCCGCCCTTAATCGCGCCTTCTTCCAGCGTAATCAACGACTCATGCTGTGCGGCCAGTTCGGTAATTAACGCTTCATCCAGCGGTTTAACAAAACGCATATCCACCAGAGTGGCGTTCAGCGCTTCGGCAACGTGGCTGGCTTCAGGCAGCAGTGTACCGAAGTTAAGGATCGCCAGCTTTTCGCCCCGACGTTTAACCACACCTTTGCCCAGCGGCAGGCTTTGCAGTGGCGTCAGAGCAACGCCAGTGCCGGTTCCGCGTGGATAACGCACGGCAGCCGGACCTGCCTGATAGTGATAGCCGGTATAAAGCATCTGGCGGCATTCGTCCTCATCGCTCGGCGTCATGATGACCATATCCGGAATGCAGCGCAGATAGGCGAGATCAAAGGCACCCTGATGCGTCTGGCCGTCGGCCCCAACGATGCCGCCACGGTCAATCGCGAACAGGACCGGAAGCTTCTGAATCGCGACATCGTGAATAACCTGATCGTAGGCGCGCTGCAGGAAGGTGGAGTAAATCGCAACAACCGGTTTATAGCCCCCAATGGCCAGGCCCGCCGCAAAGGTCACGGCGTGCTGTTCGGCAATGGCAACGTCAAAATACTGGTTGGGATACTTGCGGGAGAATCCTACCATACCCGACCCTTCGCGCATGGCGGGCGTAATCGCCATCAGCTTCGCGTCGTCAGCCGCCGTTTCGCACAGCCAGTTACCGAATATCTTCGAATAACTCGGCAATCCTTCGGCGCTCTTAGGCAGTTCGCCGCTGGCGACATCAAATTTGGGCACCGCATGCCAGGCGATCGGATCCTGCTCTGCCGGGGCATAACCTTTACCCTTTTTCGTCATAATATGCAGGAACTGCGGGCCTTTCAGGCTACGCATATTCGTCAGCGTATTCACCAGCGTCAGGACATCATGACCATCGACCGGCCCGATATAATTGAACCCCAGTTCTTCAAACAGGGTGCCCGGCACCACCATGCCTTTCAGGTGTTCTTCGGTGCGTTTTACCAACTCTTTAATCGGCGGCAGGCCGGTCAGTACGCGCTTGCCTCCTTCGCGCAGACGCGCGTAGGTCTTACCCGATAAAATCTGTGCCAGGCGGTTATTCAGCGCCCCGACGTTTTCAGAAATCGACATTTCGTTGTCGTTCAGGATAACCAGCATATCGGGTTTAATATCGCCCGCGTGGTTCATGGCCTCAAAGGCCATGCCTGCGGTGATGGCACCGTCGCCGATAATACAGGCGGTACGGCGCCCTTTACCTTCCCGTTCGGCCGCAGCAGCCATGCCCAGCCCGGCACTGATGGAGGTTGAGGAGTGACCGACGCTCAGGACGTCGTATTCACTTTCTCCCCGCCACGGAAAGGGGTGCACGCCATTCTTTTGCCGAATCGATCCAATGCGATCTCGGCGGCCGGTTAAAATTTTATGCGGATAAGCCTGATGACCGACGTCCCACACGAGGTGGTCGAACGGTGTGTTATAGACGTAATGCAGCGCCACCGTCAGCTCGACCACGCCCAGGCCCGACGCAAAATGGCCGCTTGAGCGGCTCACGCTGTCTAATAAATACTGGCGCAGCTCATTGCAGAGCGCAGGCAATTTTTCTTTAGGCAGGGCACGCAGTGCCTGTACCGTTTCTGCCTGCGCCAGTGTCGGGTATTTTGTAGTATCAAAACTCATCAGTGACTCATCATGGAAGTTATTTATCGCGTTCAATTACGAAGCGCGCCAGCGCCTTCAGGGCAGAGGTGTCATAGGATTTTGCAGAGAGCATGTGCAAAGCATCCACGGCTTCCTGGTATAAATCCAGTGCCTTAATCCGGGCATTATCCAGACCCATCAATGAAGGATAGGTGCTTTTTCCAAGATCTTGATCGGCACCTTGACGTTTTCCGATAACGGCTGTGTCGCCCGTCACATCCAGGATGTCATCCTGCACCTGAAAGGCCAGGCCGATGGCATCCGCATAGCGGTCAAGATACGGCAGCGCTTCACGGCCCGCGTCGCCGGCAGCAAAGGCACCGAGTCGCACGGCTGAGCGAATCAACGCCCCCGTTTTGTGACGATGGATCTGTTCCAGTTGATGAAGATCGACAGACTGACCTTCTGCCGCCAGATCCAGCGCCTGCCCGCCGCACATGCCCGCTACGCCGCTGGCCCTGGCCAGCTCTGACAGCATAGCGAGGCGGTATTCCGCACTCACGCCCGGCATGGGCTGGTCGGCCAGAATAGAAAAGGCAAGCGTTTGTAGCGCATCACCGGCAAGAATGGCGGTATCTTCACCATATTTGATATGGCAGGTCGGTTGCCCACGACGTAACGCATCATCGTCCATTGCCGGCAAATCGTCATGAATCAGTGAATAGGCGTGAATACATTCGACAGCCGCTGCAGGCACATCGAGACTGGCTTTATTCGCATTGAGCATGGTGCCGATTGCGTAAACCAGAAACGGGCGCATGCGTTTGCCACCTAATAGTGCCCCATACTGCATGGCATTCACCAGAGGAGAACTCTGAAAAGGGAGGGCATCCAGGTAGCCCATCAACGCGTGGTTCACCTGCTGGTGATACGCATTGAGCAGTTCAGGAAAATCCATTAGTTGTTTTCCGGCGTGAAAGAGGAGAGGTCGGCATCGTTATCGTCGCTGAGGAGAATGCGCACGCGCTGCTCGGCTTGCTGCAACGTTTGCTGGCCATTGCGCGCTAACTGTACGCCGCGCTCAAATTCATTCAGGGCGTCTTCCAACGGAAGTTCACCACTTTCCAGACGATTAACAATCTGCTCCAGCTGCTGCAATGACGTTTCAAAGCTGGCTGGCTGTTCGGCTTTTTTCGGCATATTTCGTGTCGACTCACGGTTGGAACGTTATCTTGCAATCGGTCATGGTAGCTGAGAGAGAATGATTAGCAAAATAATCAATGTGCATGCTGTTGCAGAAGCAGTCACCGGGTAAAGGTGATATACTCTCGCGCCTCGGATGCGGATGCGCCTGTCACCCCGCAATTTTATGATCTTATCAGCTAAGTGCAGCCTGTTTTAGCACTTATTTGCCCAACGAAGCTGTATTGCCATGAAGTTTATCGTCAAGTTATTTCCTGAAATCACCATCAAGAGTCAGTCGGTGCGTCTGCGCTTTATTAAGATTCTTGCCAGTAATATCCGCAACGTGCTCAAAACGGTCAGCGATGAGATCGCGGTGGTGCGTTTTTGGGATCATATTGAAGTGCGCTGCAAAGATGAAGCCATGCGGCAGATTATTCCCGATGAGCTGATGCGCATCCCGGGTATTCATCATGTCCTTGCGGTTGAAGAGCGGGAATATACCGACATCCACGATATTTTCGAGCAGACGCTGGCACAGTATCGCGACAGCCTGGAAAACAAAACCTTTTGCGTGCGGGTTAAGCGCCGTGGCAAACACAGCTTCAGTTCGCAGGACGTCGAGCGCTATGTTGGCGGCGGGCTAAATCAGCACATCGCCAGCGCCACCGTTCAGCTTAAGAAACCTGAGGTGACGGTTAACCTCGAAGTGGAAGAAAACCGCTTAACGCTGGTCACCGCACGCTATGAAGGGCTGGGCGGCTTCCCGATTGGTACCCAGGAAGATGTGCTGTCGCTGATCTCGGGTGGATTTGACTCCGGCGTTTCCAGCTACATGCTGATGCGTCGTGGCAGCCGCGTTCACTACTGCTTCTTTAACCTGGGCGGCGCGGCACATGAAATCGGCGTACGTCAGGTCGCCCATTATCTGTGGAACCGCTTTGGCCGTTCGCACCGTGTACGTTTTGTGGCAATCAACTTTGAGCCAGTTGTCGGCGAAATTTTAGAAAAAATCGACGACGGTCAAATGGGCGTGGTGCTGAAACGTATGATGGTCCGTGCAGCCTCAATGGTGGCGGAGCGTTATGGCGTACAGGCCCTGGTCACAGGTGAAGCGGTGGGGCAGGTCTCCAGCCAGACGCTGACCAATCTGCGACTGATCGACAATGCCTCCGATACGTTGATTTTGCGTCCGCTGATTTCCCACGACAAAGAGCACATTATTAAAGTGGCGCGTGAAATCGGCACCGAAGACTTTGCCAGCACCATGCCGGAATATTGTGGCGTGATTTCGAAAAGCCCGACGGTCAAAGCGGTAAAAGGCAAAATCGAAGCCGAAGAAAGCCAGTTTGATTTCGCGATTCTGGAACGCATGGTGGCCGAGGCGACCAATGTGGATATTCGCGAAATCGCGGAGCAGACGCAGGAAGAGGTGGTTGAGGTTGAGACGGTCGGCTTGCTGAACGAAAACGACAGCGTGCTGGATATCCGCTCGGTGGATGAGCAGGAAGACAAACCGCTACAGCTGGCGGGAACGGAGTTGAAGTCGATGCCTTTCTACAAACTCAGTACGCAGTTTGGCGACCTTGATCAGAACAAAACCTGGCTGTTGTACTGCGATCGCGGTGTGATGAGTAAATTACAGGCGCTCTATCTGCATGAGCAGGGATTTAAAAACGTGAAGGTATATCGTCCGTAATCCGCATAGCGGTCACTGACCGCTTCCCCCTGTGCTCGCCTTGCATACCAGGGCAAGACGAGCACAGAGCGTCCGGCAGGCGTCTGAACCGGCGACTTAACTGGCCTGATAGTCGTAAATACCCGGCGCCAGCACCAGTTGTGCCGCGACCTCACGTGCTTTATCACTGCCTGCTAGCAAATCAATTAATTTCAACGCAAAATCCATCGCCGTGCCCGGTCCCTGACTGGTGAGCAAATTGACTCGCGGATCCCAGACGACACGACGTTCCATCCATTTCTCTTCCGGTATGGTGGACTTTAAACCGGGGAACCCTGTCATATTGCCGACCGGAAACAGGTTATGCGGCACCAGTACCGTGCCAGCGGCTGCGCAGATGGCCGCAACAATACGTCCTGACAAATGAAACTGGCGTACGGTTTCAACCAACAGCGGACTGTCACGAAATGTCTCGGCTCCTTTTAGTCCGCCGGGCAGGACAATGGCATCGTAGGCGTTGTCCGCCACCTCGACCAGCGGGACGTCGGCCAGCAGGCGAACGCCGCGCGAACAGACGATTTCACGGCAGCCATCGCTTTCCACGCTGGCGGTCACCGTCTTTATCCCGCCACGGACCAGCAGATCGAGTGTGGTAACGGCTTCCGTCTCTTCACTGCCATGAGCCAGACAGACCAGTACCGAGGCGTTCGCGCCCATAATAAGACTCCTTGCGTTTAATCATGTCGTACAGCCGGGTGTTTTCAGGTAACACTAAGCCGTGAGTGCGTGCGCGACGCAGCAGAAAGCCGGTGATGTATTCAATTTCCGTCAGTCGCTGAACGCGTATATCCTGCAGCATTGATGAAGTGTTGGCGGCGGTCGTCTCAATCACATTCAGCACCTGATCCTGCAGGCTCTGGCTGGCCACGGACTGGCCTTCACGCTCCATAACCCAACTGATTTCGTCACATAAGGTGATGATGTCGGCCTGATGCTGACGCAGTGCGCCATTCTGACAGTCGTAAACCACGCTGAGTGGGTTGATCACACAGTTTACCGCCAGCTTACGCCAGCAGGCCGCCCGGATATTGTCATGCCAGGCGACATCGGGCAGCGCTTCGTGCAGCACATCGGCGACCTCACTCCAGTGCTCGCTTTTACGGTTGCCGGGACCAATATGGGTGACGCCCGTGGCGACGTGCTTAATGACCGTGCCATCCCGCATTGCGGCGTGCGTGGTAATACCGCGTAACAGCGGCTGCGTCAGACCTTTTAATTCGCCAAGCGTGCCCATGCCATTGTGCAACAGCAAAACCGGGCAGTTTTCTGACATCACGCTTTCCAGATTTTTTACGGCCGTTGATACCTGCGGGGCTTTCAGCGTCACCAACAGCAGCTGGCTCTGCGCCAAAAACAGCGGATCGTTGGCAATGAAGGTCCGGTTCGTCACGCGCCCCAGCGGATCGATTACATTTGCTGAGCAGTAGGGCTGAGGTACGCGTAACCAGCCCTGGACATCGTGCCCGCAATGGGCAAGAGCGGTGAGCCACACCTGGCCCAATGCGCCACATCCTAATACGGTTATTTTCATGCTGCCTCCCGCTCGCGGGCTTATTATTTATGCGCTGTGGCAATGAGTTAAGTATAGCGCTACACAGTGCGATTTTATTTAGTGCCGTAAGACGCGTATTATGCATGCCAGTTTAGCCTCAGGAGAAGAAGAGATGCCATCTTTCGATATCGTTTCAGAAGTCGACATGCAGGAAGTTCGCAACGCAGTAGAGAATGCTAACCGTGAACTGTCGACGCGTTTTGATTTTCGCAACGTCACTGCCAGTTACGAACTCAATGAAAAAAATGAAACCATTAAGGTCATCAGTGAATCGGATTTTCAGGTAAAGCAGCTGGTGGATATCCTGCGCGAGAAAATGCTCAAGCGCGGTATTGAAGGCGCGGCGCTGGAAGTACCAGAAGAGATTGAACACAGCGGCAAAAGCTGGAGCGTGGATGCCAAAATGAAAAAAGGCATTGAAAGCGACGTCGCGAAAAAGCTGGTGAAGCTGATTAAAGACAGCAAGCTGAAAGTGCAGACGCAGATTCAGGGCGAATCTCTGCGCGTAACGGGTAAGTCTCGTGATGATTTACAGGGCGCAATGGCGCTGGTGCGTAATGGCAACCTGGGCCAGCCTTTCCAGTTCAAAAACTTCCGCGATTAATCCCTCCGCTCAGCACGTGAGCACAGGATGCCCTCTGAGGCATCCTGTCGGGTTGGCAGCCTGACTGTGACACCAGTCAGGCTGTCACTGATCCCCTTCCGCGACAGCAACGCTTTTGCCCTGCAAGGTGCTGATGTCCGTGACGGAATCTGCGTGACCAGAGGGACGCATTTTTCGCGGGGATAAACGGGAGGAACCGGGTCTGTCAAAGACGACAAACCCGGTGAGGGCAGGGGATTAGCCACCGCCGATAAGGGCTTCAAGCTCCGGTCGGCTGGTGATCTTACTGTCTATCTTAATGTAAGCGCTTTTTTCTTCCGGTACGATCAGCACCGCGTTCACTCCAGGCTGGGCCTTCAGGCGCTTCTCCAGGTTCGGTACTGCCAGCGCCGCATCACTCAGCACAATGCGCAGACTGCTGACGTAGGGCGGTTCCTGCATGGTCATACTGACGAACAGCCAGATTGCCGCCACAATCGCTCCCACCATAAACACAGTTTGCGCATCAAAATGACCGAACACCCAACCGCCCAGGCTTCCGCCGATCGCAACGCCCAGAAACTGGCTGGTGGAGTAAAGCCCCATTGCTGTCCCTTTGTAACCGGCAGGCGATTCCTTACTGACCAGGGAAGGCAGGATGGCTTCCATCAGGTTAAAGGCGAGGAAGAAGAGCTGTACGCCGAGCACCAGCGTCCAGAAATGGCCCTGCGCGCCCCATAAAACAATTTCTGCGATGACCATCATGCCGACACAGCCGACAAAGACGCGCTTCATTTTGCGCTTCACTTCTGCATAAATGATAAAAGGCACGACGCCCGCAAAGGCGATCAGCATGGTCGTTAAATAGACCTTCCAGTGTTCTGATGGCGGTAATCCCGCCTGTTCAAACTGGTCGGGCAGCGCAACAAAGCTCGACATCAACAGGATATGCAAAAAGAAGATGCCAAGATTCAGTTTTACCAGGCGCGGGTTGGCCAGCACTTTTTTAAAGCTGCCGCGCACCATGCCCGACTCACGGTTCAGGACATGCTGAGTGGAGGAGGGGACCACCCAAAGCGTAATGAGAATACCCAGCGTCGCCAGCGTTGCGATCATCCAGAACAGCGCATGCAGGCCCAGCGCGTGGGTCACAATCGGTCCCACCACCATCGCAATCGCAAAGGTAACGCCAAAACTGATGCCAATAAACGCCATCGCTTTGGTGCGGTTCTGTTCACGCGTTAAATCCGACAGCAGTGCCATCACGGCGGCCGCAATCGCGCCCGAACCCTGCAACGCCCGGCCAAGGATGATGCCCCAAATGGATTCCGTGCTGGCGGCAATCACGCTGCCAAGGACAAACAGCAGCAGGCCGCCCACAATCAGAGGCTTGCGTCCAATACGATCGGACAGCAGGCCAAAGGGGATCTGGAAAATGGCCTGAGCCAGGCCATAAATGCCAATGGCCAGACCGATTAAGGTTTCACTCGCTCCCTGGAGCGCCATGCCATAGGTGGTCAATACCGGCAGGACCATAAACATTCCCAGCATACGCAGGGAAAAGACCGTGCCAAGGCCCCATGTGGCGCGCAGCTCCACCGGAGTCATTTTGTTATCGTTCATTCCTACCTCTGTTGATGTGCTGCATTTATTTTAGGGAGGGAGAGTGGAAGGGTAAAACAATAGTTCTTAAGCAGTCGTAACAAAAAGAAAGGGCGCGAAAATCGCGCCCGTTTCATGCTGTTTTGGTACACATCAGCGCACGTAAGTCAGCAAATCTTTTGACGCAGGCGTCATGAAATCCACTGACATCATCACGCTCAGCGCGGTGATGGCGACGATGGAGAAGACAAACAGCTTACGTGCCCAAACCCGATCGTTTGAGGTTTTATAACCTGACAGTGCCATGCCGAGCCACCAGACGCTGACGGCAGCGGCAACGACCAGATATTTATAGCCTGCATAGCCACCCAGCGTCAGCATCAGCGTGGCAATCATAAACGCCAGGATATAGAGCGTAATATGATTTTTTGCCACGGAGATACCTTTCACAACCGGTAAGACCGGGATGTTGGCAGCCTGGTAATCCTTAAAGCGGAAGATAGCAATCGCATAGGAGTGCGGCATCTGCCACAGGCTAAAAATTGCCAGCAGGATCAGGGCGCCCGCATCAAACTCATTGGTCACGGCACAGTAGCCAATCACCGGCGGCGCAGCGCCAGACAAGCTCCCAATCAGCGTACCGTAAACCGAATGACGCTTCATATACAGGCTGTAAACGCCAACGTATACCACGAATCCCATCACCGCCAGCCACATGGCCAGCGGGTTAGCACCGAAATACAGCAGTGCAAAGCCAGCAATACCCAACACAGTGGCATACACCAGGCTTACTTTCGCGGAGATAAGGCCTTTAACCAGCACCCGATTCCTGGTTCTCTCCATCTTGATGTCGATATCGCGGTCAATCACGTTGTTGAAGACACAACCTGACGCAACTACCAGCGACACGCCAACCAGTGAGGTGAGAAACAGGGCGTAATCAATGCTGCCCTTAGAGGCCAGCAAAAATCCGCCAATCACAGAAATTAAATTCCCGAAAATAATTCCTGGCTTTGTAACTTGCAGGTATTGCTTAAACATTACACAGACTCTTTAGTGGGGCATCATGTTGTAGTTGAGGTTCCACATGATCCACAGTGAGCCAACCACAACAATCAGGATAATGATTGCTGAGAAGACAATGGCCACCATGTTCCAGCCGCCCTCAGATTTGCTGTCCAGATGCAGGAAGTAAACCAGGTGAACCAGCACCTGAACGACTGCACAGACCAGCACAACGCCGAGGATGGTTCCATGAGAAGCACTACCATCCATTACCATCCAGAACGGGATTGCCGTCAGGATGATAGAGAGGATGAAGCCGATCATGTAAGACTTCACGCTACCGTGTGATGCACCATGTTCGTTAACAGAATGACTCATTACATGGCTCCCATCAGATAAACAACGGTAAACACGCAGATCCAAACCACGTCCAGGAAGTGCCAGAACAGGCTCAGACACATGATACGGGTACGGTTAGTGGCGTTCAGACCGCGTTTCGCGATCTGGAACATCAGCACGGCCATCCAGATCAGACCCGAGGTCACGTGCAGACCGTGCGTACCGACCAGTGTAAAGAAGCCGGACAGGAAGCCACTACGGTTTGGACCGAAGCCTTCAGCAATCAGGTGATGGAATTCATAGATTTCCATCCCGATAAAGCCCGCACCAAACAGGAAGGTCAACGCCAGCCAGCCGATAACGGCGCCTTTATTTTCCTTGTTCATGGCGATAACAGCCATGCCGTAGGTGATGGAGCTTAATAACAGCAGGGCGGTTTCAACCAGCACGAACGGCAGTTCAAAGATATCTTTGCCTGCCGGGCCGCCGGCGGTGTTGTTAACCATAACTGCATAGGTCGCAAACAGGGTTGCAAAGATAATGCAGTCACTCATCAGGTAGATCCAGAAGCCAAAGACTTTATTGGCTCCTGCATCGTGATGCCCATGCTCCGCATGGGCGTCGTGGTGGTGTTTTACGGTAGTTGACATTATTTCAGACCTGCTTTGCTGATTTCGTCAAAGTGCTGCTTTTCAATCTTCTCTACTTTGGCAACAGGAACGTAGTAGTCCACGTCTTCGTCGAAGCTCTTCACGATCCAGCTTACGATCATGCCGAGGAAAGTAAGACCTGCCAGCCACCAGATATGCCAGATCATCGCAAAACCGAAGATGGTCGCAAACGCGGCAATAACAATCGCAGCACCGCTGTTTTTCGGCATATGAATTTCTTCATATTTAGCCGGCTGCTTGTACGCTTCGCCTTTCTCTTTCATTTCCCAGAAAGCGTCACGCTCATGCACATGCGGGATAACAGCAAAGTTATAGAACGGCGGTGGTGAAGAGGTTGCCCACTCCAGCGTACGGCCACCCCACGGATCGCCAGTCAGGTCACGGTTCTGGTCGCGGTCACGTACAGACACGTAGAACATGATCAGCTGACAAATAATACCGCAGGCAATCAGACCCGCACCTACCGCTGCAACAACCAGCAGAGAGTGGAACTGAGGATCGATATCCTGGCTCAGACGACGGGTCATTCCCATGAAGCCCAGTGCGTACAGCGGCATAAAGGCAACGAAGAAGCCGATGATCCAGAACCAGAAAGCACGTTTGCCCCAGGTTTCGTTCAGGGTAAAGCCGAAGGCTTTCGGGAACCAGTAGGTCACACCCGCCATACAACCGAATACCACACCACCGATAATCACGTTATGGAAGTGCGCAATCAGGAACAGACTGTTGTGCAGGACAAAGTCAGCGCCCGGAACGGCAAGCAGAACACCGGTCATACCACCCACAGAGAAGGTGACCAGGAAGCCTACGGTCCACAGCATCGCAGAGTGCATCTGAATGCGACCCTGATACATGGTGAACAGCCAGTTAAAGATTTTAACCCCGGTCGGAATCGCGATGATCATCGTCATGATACCGAAGAAGGCGTTAACGTTGGCACCGGCACCCATGGTGAAGAAGTGGTGCAGCCAGACGATGAACGACAACACGGTAATGGCGATGGTCGCCCAGACCAGTGAGGTATAACCAAACAGACGTTTTTTCGAGAAGGTGGCCGTGACTTCGGAGAAGACACCAAACACCGGCAGAACAAGAATGTACACCTCTGGGTGACCCCAGACCCAGATCAGGTTGACGTACATCATCATGTTACCGCCCATATCATTAGTAAAGAAATGGAAGTCGAGGTAACGATCAAGTGTCAACAGCGCCAGAGTCACGGTCAGAACCGGGAACGCAGCGATGATCAGGACGTTGGTGCACAGCGCAGCCCAGGTAAAGACGGGCATTTTGAACAGGTCCATGCCCGGCGCACGCATCTTCAGAATGGTCACGAAGAAGTTAATACCGGTCAGGGTTGTACCAATACCGGAAAGCTGGAGACTCCAGATCCAGTAATCCACCCCCACGCCGGGACTGTATTCTGCCCCCGACAGCGGTGGATAGGCCAGCCAGCCAGTTTGCGCGAATTCGCCGACACCCAGAGACAGGTTAACCAGAATCACACCGATTGCGGTAAACCAGAAGCTCAGGTTGTTCAGGAACGGGAAGGCAACGTCACGCGCACCGATTTGCAACGGTACGGCAATGTTCATCAGGCCCACCACGAATGGCATCGCCACGAAGAAGATCATGATTACGCCGTGAGCGGTAAAGATCTGGTCGTAGTGATGAGGGGGCAATATGCCTGCTTCCCCGGAGGAAGCCAGAACCTGTTGGGTACGCATCATCACGGCGTCAGCAAAGCCGCGCAGCAGCATGACGAACGCCATGATGATATACATGATACCCAGTTTTTTATGGTCGATTGACGTCAGCCATTCAGACCACAGATATTTCCACTTACCAAAGTAGGTGATGGCAGAGACGATCGCCAGACCTGCAATGATGATGCCGGCAACCGTAACCATGATAATCGGTTCATGGTAGGGCACTGCATCCAGAGTTAATTTTCCGAACATCGTATTATTCCTCGGCTCCCGCGGTAGCGGTGTGACTCATGTCCATGCCTTTGTGTTCAGACATGTCCATTTTCCCGTGGCTATTCATGAACTTGTTAATGACCTGCAAGAACAGTTCAGGATTAGCTGAAGAGAAATATTCCACCGGGTGATTTTCGCTTGGCACAGCCACTTTCTCGAAATCATCCATCGTCATCAGCGTGTTAGGTGCCGCTTTTACTTTGGCAACCCACTGCTGGAACTCCGCATCGTCTTTGGTTGCAATGGCTTTGAACTTCATGCCAGAGAAACCGCGACCACTGAAGTTGGCGGAAATACCGTCGAAAGTTCCTGGCTCGTTTGCAATCAGGTGCAGTTTGGTCTGCATGCCCGCCATCGCGTAGATCTGGCTACCGAGCGTAGGAATAAAGAAGGAGTTCATGACGGAGTTGGAGGTGATTTTGAAGTTAACCGGGGTGTTTGCCGGGAAGGCAATCTGGTTAACTGTCGCAATACCTTGTTCTGGATAAATGAATAACCATTTCCAGTCCAGAGCAACGACGTCAATTTCAACCGGTTTCACGTCAGAGGCCAGGGGTTTGCTTGGCTCCAGCGCATGGGTTGATTTCCAGGTCAGTATTCCAAGGAAAACGATGATCAGGATCGGAATGGTCCAGACCACAGCTTCCACTTTATTGGAGTGTGACCAGTTAGGACTGTACTTAGCATTCGTGTTCGACGCCCGATATTTCCAGGCAAACACGACGGCCATTAAGACTGCAGGAATCACGACGATCATCATCAGACCAAAAGCGGTCAGTATCAGCGAACGTTGCTCCAGCGCAATCTGTCCTTTGGGATTTAACAATGCATTATCGCAGCCACTCATTAATAAAGTGCCTGCGATTAATGACAAAATCCCTAAACTTTTATTGTATTTACTGAGTCTCATTTAACGACCTCAATGACAAAGGGCTCTATTGTCGTTTAAGTGTGCGCGCATTTTACGGGAAGGTTTATGCAGTGTAAACCAGCTTAAGGATGTGTCAGAACCATGTTGACACCTTTTGCTAAGGGTGTCACAGATGTTGTTCTCGGTGACAAATTATTAACGTGGACAAGCAGTTGGCAGTAATATAACAAAAAGAGATGGATGCGGGGTTAAACAAAAGTAGGAAAGGAATAACCCTGACTTTTAATACCCAATTATTTAACAATATTGCATCATTTTTTCTCTAATTTTTAACTTAATTAATTGCGTACCGGATTTAAATATCTTGCCCGAAGCGCGCACATGATAAAAATATTTTTTGTAAATTGACACGCAAAGACAAATTAGGTGCGCTTAACCAATTGGCTGAAATGGCACCTGCGACTGTGCGATTATGAGGCAAAAGGTCAATTCCCGGCCTTTCTCAATGCGCGATAATCCAGCACCACACCGGACAGCACACCGCAAAGCGCCAGCGCCATACCGGCTTCAAACAGCGGAGCCAGCCACGCCGAAAGCGTGAGCATACCCGTTGCATTCAGCGCCAGCGACAGCAGCCATAGCGCCAGTAACCCGCATCCGCCTGCAAACAGCCGTTTCGTCCAACGGTAGCCTGTGGAAAAATAGCGGCGCGGCAAAAACTGGCCGGTTTTTTGGGTAAAGTCCAGTGTACCGCGACAAAAAGCCAGCAGGGCCAGGCCCGGCAGACCGGCGAAAACGGTAAAGGCGTAGAACGTTGGCCAGCCCCAGATCTCGACCAGATAACCGGCTGCAGGTCCCACGTAAACCCGGCCTACCGCTGAAAGCGCAGACAGCAGGGCGAACTGCGTCGCCGAGAAGGACTTATTACACAGCGTCATCAGCAGCGCGACAAACGCAGCGGTTCCCATTCCGCCACACAGGTTCTCAATAAAGACCGCGCTCGCCATGCTCCAGAGGTGTTTGTCGGTGACCGCCAGCAGCCAGTAGCCGAAATTCGACACCGCCTGGAGCAGGCCAAAAATCATTAACGCGCGAAACAGGCTCAGGCGCTGCATCAGCATGCCGCCATAAAGCGCGCCAATGATGGTCGCCAGCAAGCCCAGCGTTTTGTTTACCAGCCCGACGTCGCCCGGATTAAATCCCACGCCGCGAATCAAAAAGGTGGTGGTGAGAGAGGCGGCAAATGCATCGCCGAGCTTGTAAAGAATGATGAGCGTGATCAGCAGCCAGGCGTTGTTGCGATTAAAAAAATCGTGCAGAGGATCGACAACCGCCTGACGTAGCGTACGCGGCGCGGCCTGCGCGTTGTCCGGCTCTTTGGCAAGACAGGTTGCGATAAGGCAGGGCAGCAGGAGCAGGGCCATGAGCCAGTAAGTCGCCTCCCAGCCGAGATAGCGATCGGCCAGCCACAGCGCCAGACCGCCCGATATCAACATTGCCAGGCGATAGCCTAACACCGTGATGGCAGCGCCACTTCCGCGTTCTTCCGGCGGCAACACATCCGTTTTCCAGGCATCGAAGACGATATCCTGTGACGCAGAACAGAATGCAATCAGTACCGCCAGTGCCGCCATCAGGGTTAAATCCCGGCTGGGCTGCAAAAAGCCCATTGCCACAATGCTGGCCACCAGTGCCAGTTGCGTAATGAGCAACCAGCCTCTGCGCCGACCGAGAAGCGGCGGCGTGAAGCGATCCATCATGGGGGACCAGAGAAACTTAAACACATAGGCCTGGCCCACCAGTGAAAAGAATCCGATGGTTTTCAAATCGATATTATCAACCGTCATCCACGCCTGCAGCGTCCCGCTGGTTAAGGCCAGAGGCAAACCTGATGCGAATCCCAGAAGGAGTAAAATGGCTGCATTTTTTTGGCGGAAGACACGGAAGTAGTGATTCATACTGACCTTGAAAAGTGCCCGGCCGGGTGCCGGGCAAAAGACCTGATTAACGGGCGTTTTGTTTGATGAAGTCGTTGACGCTGGTGTCCTGCGCCATATCGGCGATCACGTCGCTCAGCGTAGAATTCACCGCATTGGTGATTTTCTGATTGGTGGCGCTGAAAGCCCCTTCTACGCTGTAGGTCTGGCGGTAATTTTTAATCTGTTTATTGCCATTTTTCGCGGTCGCCACGATAGAGATATCCGCCTTGGTGGTAATGCTGTAACGCACATCACCCTGGGTGACGTCGGCATACAGATTATTGACGATGATTTGCAGATCAACCGCGCCATTAGGACCGACCATATAGCCGCGCGCTGTCATTTGTTTCTCCAGCACTTCCTGGAGTAAGAAACGCAGATCGCGCGACGGGGTCAGGCTGACCAGTTGTCCATCGCGATTAACTTTTGCCAGCGCCTGATCGCGACGCTGATCGGCGCCGTTGATACTCACCGTAATGCCCATCAGGCTCGGATCGCGCTGTGGCAGCTGAATCTTAGGTTGAATGGTCAATGTGTTGTTGCTGGAAGCGCAACCGGCCAGGATAAAAGCAGCCAGCAGCGGGAATAACAGTTTTTTCAACATACGCTTTCTCGTTAGTGTCATGGGTTGGTGTGCAAAAACTGCGGCCATCATAGCAAAGCGGTGCAGTGAATAAAGCCTTTGCCACAAGGTAAACCGCGCAAGGCGCTTTTTCTTGCTCTCTACCTTTTCATATTCCCCGCCTGACAAGGCACAAGCGAAGAGGGCGACGGAGTGATAATATTACGTCCGCTGTCGCGTTGCGCAGCCAAAAACGGACTAATATTTAAACAGATGGGGCACAGCGCTCGCCATTGAGGGTAAAACCATGATTCGAGAACAGATAGAAGAGAAGCTGCGCCTGGCTTTTGAGCCGGCTCATCTGGAAGTGCATGATGAAAGCTACCGACACAATGTGCCTGCCGGTTCTGAAAGCCATTTCAAAGTGGTGATTGTCAGCGACGTTTTTACCGGTCAGCGTTTTCTCGCCCGCCATCGCGCAATTTATGGTGAACTCAGTGCTGAGCTGGCGGGAAGTGTTCACGCACTGGCCTTGCATACTTATACCCTGAAAGAGTGGGAAGGATTGCAGGATACGGTACTCGCTTCGCCGAACTGTCGCGGCGCGGGCACACTCGCATAACATTCCCTCTTTTTAAACGGCCTGCGGGCCGTTTTTGTGTTTTATCCTTGCTAAACGCGTTACCTGGCTCAAAAAAGCAGCAAACTCCCTGAAAAGTGGTGACTTAGCGTCCTCGACTCATCTCAGTGATGCCGCTATAATGCTGCGTCTATTTTTCCGGAATGTCTTCGGGACGCTTCTGGTAACAGGGATCAGGTTCTCTTCACGGAAGCCGTCCCGGTTGTTAGATACGGCGCATTAATTAATGTGTGGTGTCTGAAGTTGACCGAGCACGTGATTTTTTGAGGTAACAAGATGCAAGTTTCTGTAGAAACCACTCAGGGCCTGGGCCGTCGCATTACGATTACTGTCGCAGCTGACAGTATCGAAAGCGCCGTTAAAAAAGAACTGGTGGATGTGGCGAAGAAAGTCCGTATCGATGGTTTCCGTAAAGGCAAAGTGCCCATGAACATCGTCGCGCAGCGCTACGGTGCTGCTGTGCGCCAGGACGTGCTGGGCGATCTGATGACGCGTAACTTTGTTGACGCCATCATCAAAGAGAAGATCAATCCGGCTGGCGCGCCTAACTATGTGCCAGGCGAATACAAAGAAGGTCAGGACTTCACCTATGCGGTTGAGTTCGAAGTGTATCCAGAAGTTGAGCTGAAAGGCCTGGAAAACATCGAAGTTGAAAAGCCTCAGGTCGAAGTGACCGATGCCGATGTCGATACCATGCTGGAAACGCTGCGCAAGCAGCAGGCTAACTGGATTGAAACCGACGCTGCAGCGGGTGCTGAAGACCGCGCTACCCTCGATTTCACCGGTTCTGTTGACGGCGAAGAATTCGAAGGCGGTAAAGCATCTGACTTCGTTCTGGCCATGGGCCAGGGCCGTATGATCCCAGGCTTTGAAGAAGGCGTTGTGGGTCACAAAGCAGGCGAAACCTTCACTATCGACGTGAAATTCCCTGACGACTACCACGCGGAAAACCTGAAAGGGAAAGACGCGAAGTTCGAGATCGTGCTGAAGAAAGTGGAAACGCGCGAACTGCCAGAACTGACCGAAGAATTCATCAAGCGTTTCGGCGTGGAAGATGGTTCGGTTGCGGGCCTGCGTGCGGAAGTGCGTAAGAACATGGAACGTGAGCTGAAAGGCGCGATTCGTAACCGCGTGAAGACACAGGCTATCGACGGTCTGGTTGAAGCGAACCCTATTGATGTGCCTGCTGCGCTGATCGACAGCGAAATCGACGTTCTGCGTCGTCAGGCTGCACAACGCTTTGGTGGTAACGAGAAGCAAGCGCTGGAACTGCCACGCGAACTGTTCGAAGAGCAGGCGAAGCGTCGCGTTGTGGTCGGTCTGCTGCTGGGCGAAGTGATTCGCACGCACGAGCTGAAAGCCGATGAAGATCGCGTTAAAGTGCTGATCGAAGAAATGGCGTCTGCTTACGAAGATCCGCAGGAAGTGATCGAGTTCTACAGCAAAAATAACGAGCTGATGAACAACATGCGCAATGTGGCGCTGGAAGAGCAGGCGGTTGAAGCTGTGCTGGCGAAAGCCAAAGTTTCTGAAAAAGAAACTAACTTCCAGGAACTGATGAATCAGACCGCTCAGGCCTGATCGTCCGTTTAACCCCTTGTGCTAAAGCCCGCGCCTGAAAAGTCGCGGGCTTTTTTCTGTAATATGCTTTCTGGCAACGGACCTGTCGCTATTTGATTAATTTTTAGGCGAATTGTTCACGCATCGCTTTTTCCGGGTTAGCGATTGATGAAAAGGTTGTTATGCTTGAAACAACTGAGCACTATCCCAAGATAGAGGGAGTATGCAAAAAACAGTTCGGCTGACTGATTAACCGTCCTGATGTTGTCGGTAAGAGGCAGAGCATAGTTTTTGTTGCTCGTCTTACGTAAAATCGGTACAGAATGTTGCCAATGAAATTTATCCAGGAGACGGTAATGTCATACAGTGGCGATCGTGAGTTTACTGCACCGCACAATGCGTTGGTGCCAATGGTGGTCGAGCAAACCTCGCGCGGCGAGCGTTCATACGACATCTATTCCCGTCTGCTTAAAGAGCGCGTTATCTTCTTAACCGGCCAGGTAGAAGATCACATGGCTAACCTGATTGTGGCCCAGATGCTGTTTCTGGAAGCGGAGAACCCGGAAAAAGATATTTACCTTTATATCAACTCGCCGGGTGGCGTCATTACGGCTGGCATGT
This sequence comes from Pantoea stewartii subsp. stewartii, assembly GCF_008801695.1. Classification (GTDB taxonomy): domain Bacteria; phylum Pseudomonadota; class Gammaproteobacteria; order Enterobacterales; family Enterobacteriaceae; genus Pantoea; species Pantoea stewartii. Next base: position 17,962 of record NZ_VZPF01000050.1, on the reverse strand, counting down.
CAATTTATGACACCATGAAGTTTATCAAGCCTGACGTCAGCACCATTTGTATGGGCCAGGCCTGCTCAATGGGGGCTTTCCTGCTCACAGCCGGGACGAAAGGCAAGCGTTTCTGCCTGCCAAACTCACGCGTGATGATTCACCAACCGCTGGGTGGCTATCAGGGACAGGCGACCGACATTGAGATTCATGCGCGTGAAATTTTGAAAGTGAAGCAGCGCATGAACGAGCTCATGGCGGAACATACCGGTAAGTCACTGGAAGAAATTGAGCGTGACACTGAGCGTGACCGTTTCCTCTCCGCCAGCGAAGCGGTAGAGTATGGATTGGTCGATTCAATCCTGACGCATCGCCAATAAGCCCTAACTTCACCTTGTCTCTGGTCTATAGTTAACAGGACAAGATAATGACGGGTTGAATGAACATCGGCCGTGTACCCACGGCCAGTGCTGTACGGCTGGTACGGCCTGAGAACAAGAAGAGGTTAACTGATGACAGATAAGCGCAAAGACGGTTCAGGAAAGTTGCTGTACTGCTCTTTTTGCGGCAAAAGCCAGCATGAAGTGCGTAGGCTGATTGCCGGGCCGTCAGTGTATATCTGCGATGAGTGCGTTGATCTGTGTAACGACATTATTCGCGAAGAGATTAAAGAGGTTGCCCCGCATCGCGAACGTAGTGCGCTGCCTACGCCGCATGAGATCCGCCATCACCTCGACGATTACGTTATTGGTCAGGAACGGGCCAAAAAAGTCCTGGCCGTGGCGGTGTACAACCACTACAAACGTTTACGCAACGGGGATACCAGCAACGGTATCGAACTGGGCAAAAGTAACATTCTGCTGATCGGTCCGACCGGTAGCGGTAAAACGTTGCTGGCTGAAACCCTGGCCCGTTTACTGGATGTGCCTTTTACTATGGCGGATGCAACCACGCTGACCGAAGCCGGTTATGTGGGTGAAGACGTCGAAAATATCATCCAGAAGCTGCTGCAAAAATGTGACTACGATGTGCAGAAAGCCCAACGTGGTATCGTCTATATCGATGAAATCGATAAAATTTCACGTAAATCAGACAACCCATCGATCACCCGTGACGTATCGGGTGAGGGTGTGCAACAGGCGTTACTGAAGTTGATTGAAGGCACCGTCGCCGCTGTGCCGCCGCAGGGTGGCCGTAAGCATCCGCAGCAGGAGTTTTTGCAGGTCGATACCTCTAAGATTTTGTTTATCTGTGGTGGCGCCTTCGCCGGTCTGGATAAGGTTATCTCGCAGCGCGTTGAAACCGGTTCAGGCATTGGCTTTGGCGCAACGGTGAAAGGTAAATCACAGAAGGCAACAGAAGGCGAGTTACTGGCGCAATGTGAGCCGGAAGATCTGATCAAATTTGGCCTGATCCCAGAATTCATTGGCCGTCTGCCTGTGGTAGCCACGCTCAATGAACTGAGTGAGGAAGCGCTGATTCAGATTCTGCGTGAGCCGAAAAACGCACTCACCAAGCAGTATCAGGCGTTGTTTAACCTGGAAGGCGTTGAGCTGGAGTTCCGTGACGAAGCCCTGACGGCGATTGCTAAAAAGGCGATGTCACGTAAAACCGGTGCGCGCGGTCTGCGTTCTATCGTGGAAGGCGCGCTGCTCGAAACCATGTACGATCTGCCGTCCATGGAAGATGTCGAGAAAGTGGTGATTGATGAGTCGGTGATTGAAGGTCAGTCTGAACCCATGCTGATTTATGGCAAGCACGAAGCTCAGGCTTCTGGCGAATAAATAAACAAATCGTCCACATTGTGCCATCTATAAAGGGGAAAATCTTTCCCCTTTTGCATTTCTCACCGTTGTGACATTGAATGTCTGACAATCATCCCCATATACTCAGACACCTGTGGGTTTGACCGCACACCTGCCTGATGCGGTACCCATCACCTTGCGGACACTAAACTAAGAGAGAGCTCTATGAATCCTGAGCGTTCTGAACGCATTGAAATCCCCGTCCTGCCGTTGCGCGACGTGGTAGTTTATCCGCACATGGTAATTCCGTTGTTTGTTGGCCGGGAAAAATTAATTCGGTGCCTCGAAGCCGCAATGGATCATGATAAAAAGATCATGCTGGTCGCACAGAAAGAGGCTTCAACGGATGAACCTGGCATAAACGATCTTTTTTCAGTGGGTACCATTGCTTCCGTACTGCAGATGTTAAAACTGCCAGACGGAACGGTAAAAGTGCTGGTTGAAGGTTTACAGCGTGCCAATATCACTACGCTGGCTGACAACGGTGACCATTTTGTCGCCCAGGCGGAATATCTGGTCTCTCCGGAGATTGAAGAGCGCGAGCAGGAAGTGCTGGTGCGCACGGCGATCAATCAGTTTGAAGGCTATATCAAACTGAATAAAAAGATCCCGCCTGAGGTCTTAACGTCACTGAACAATATTGATGATGCGGCGCGCCTGGCGGATACGGTGGCGGCGCACATGCCATTAAAACTCGCGGATAAACAGTCAGTGCTGGAGATGTCAGACGTCAATGAACGTCTGGAATATCTGATGGCCATGATGGAATCTGAAATCGATCTGCTGCAGGTTGAGAAACGCATTCGCAATCGCGTCAAAAAGCAGATGGAAAAGAGCCAGCGTGAGTACTACCTGAATGAGCAGATGAAGGCCATTCAGAAAGAGCTGGGCGAGATGGATGATACGCCTGACGAGTACGAAGCGTTAAAACGTAAAATCGATGCGGCCAAAATGCCGCAGGAAGCGCGTGAGAAAGCTGAAGCAGAACTGCAGAAGCTGAAAATGATGTCGCCGATGTCTGCCGAAGCGACCGTGGTGCGCGGCTATATCGACTGGATGGTTCAGGTTCCGTGGAATGCGCGCAGCAAAGTGAAGAAAGATCTGCGCAAAGCCCAGGAAACGCTGGATACCGACCATTATGGCCTGGAACGCGTCAAAGACCGCATCCTTGAGTACCTTGCGGTGCAAAGTCGCGTCAGCAAAATTAAAGGGCCGATTCTGTGTCTGGTGGGACCGCCGGGCGTGGGTAAAACCTCGCTGGGTCAGTCTATTGCGAAAGCAACCGGGCGTAAGTATGTACGCATGGCCCTCGGCGGCGTGCGGGATGAAGCGGAAATTCGCGGTCATCGCCGTACCTATATTGGCTCTATGCCGGGCAAGTTGATTCAGAAGATGGCGAAAGTCGGCGTGAAAAACCCGCTGTTCCTGTTGGATGAAATCGACAAAATGTCGTCGGATATGCGCGGCGATCCGGCCTCAGCGCTGCTGGAAGTGCTGGATCCTGAACAGAACATCGCCTTTAACGATCACTATCTGGAAGTCGATTACGATCTGTCTGATGTGATGTTTGTGGCGACGTCGAACTCCATGAACATTCCGGCTCCACTGCTGGATCGTATGGAAGTGATTCGTCTGTCTGGCTATACCGAGGACGAAAAACTCAATATCGCCAAGCAGCATTTACTGCCGAAGCAGATTGAGCGTAACGCCCTGAAATCGTCTGAGATCACCGTCGAAGACAGCGCTATCATCGGCATCATCCGTTACTACACGCGTGAAGCTGGTGTGCGTAGCCTGGAACGTGAACTGTCCAAGCTGTGCCGTAAAGCAGTGAAAACGCTGCTGATGGACAAAACCAAAAAGCACATCACCATTAATGGTGAAAACCTGAAGGATTTCCTTGGGGTGCAGCATTTTGACTATGGCCGCGCCGACAGCGAAAACCGCGTGGGTCAGGTAACAGGTCTGGCATGGACGGAAGTGGGTGGCGATTTGCTGACCATTGAAACCGCCTGTGTACCGGGCAAAGGCAAGCTGACTTATACCGGTTCGCTGGGCGAAGTCATGCAGGAATCCATTCAGGCCGCGCTGACTGTCGTCCGCGCCCGGGCGGAAAAACTGGGTATCAATGGCGATTTCTATGAAAAACGCGATATCCATGTGCACGTACCGGAAGGCGCGACGCCGAAAGATGGTCCCAGTGCCGGTATTGCCATGTGTACTGCCCTGGTGTCTTGCCTGACCGGTAACCCGGTGCGTTCAAACGTCGCGATGACCGGTGAGATCACCCTGCGTGGTCAGGTCCTGCCTATCGGCGGGCTGAAAGAGAAGCTGCTGGCGGCACACCGCGGTGGTATTAAAGTGGTGCTGATCCCGGACGAAAACAAACGCGATCTGGAAGAAATTCCTCAGAACGTGATTGCCGATCTGGAAATTCATCCGGTCAAACGTATTGAGGAAGTGCTGAACCTGGCACTGGAAAACGCGCCTTACGGTATGCAGGTAGCTACCGCAAAATAGTGATTAATGGCATAAAGCGTTAAAAAGCCGCGCTGGCAACACCAATTGGTGCTTGCCAGCTTTTTTTTGTCCCGCTAATTTAGGTGGCTGCTGAAGCGATGTTATAAGAGGATTACCGTTGTTTCGGCATATAAGGCTTGATATAACTTGCTGCGCGTTCGTGCCCGACAGGAAGCGTGGGTACGATGTGAAATAATAAAGAGGGGATGAATAGAGTGAATAAGTCACAACTGATCGATAAAATTGCTGCCGATGCCGACATTTCTAAAGCAGCAGCAGGACGTGTTTTAGATGCATTTATGGGCTCTGTTTCTGACGCGCTGAAAAGCGGAGATGAAGTGGCGCTGGTAGGTTTCGGCACTTTCTCAGTACGTGAGCGTGCAGCGCGCACCGGCCGTAACCCACAAACCGGTAAAGAGATTACTATCCCGGCAGGTAAAGTACCGGGTTTCCGTGCAGGTAAAGCACTGAAAGACGCTGTCAACTAATGACAACGCCACCACTCAATAACACATTTTCTTGAGTGGATTAGAGGACGGTTAACGCGTTCTCATGTAACATACGGGCACATCAATAAGATGTGCCTTTTTTACATCCGGAGAGGCGGTTTAAGGTTGCGAGACTTGTCTCAACAGGATGCATGCTGCCAGCCAGACTTGCAGCGGAGTAATGCGTCGGGAAGATGGCGTTATTGCGGCAGGGCTTTACATTCACACTACAGCGGAGTGTTGTCATACCATGATGGACAATTTACGCGCGGCGTCGAACCATGTCGTGCTCAAGATTATTTTGGGGTTGATCATTCTCTCCTTTGTGCTGACCGGCGTTGGCAACTATCTGATTGGCGGTAACAACGATTATGCGGCCAAAGTTAATGGCCAGGAGATCAGCCGTGCACAGTTAGAGCAGGCGTTCAACAACGAGCGCAATCGTCAGCAGCAGATGCTGGGTGATCAGTTCTCGCAGCTTGCGGGCAACGAAGGTTACATGCAGCAGATGCGCCAGCAGGCGCTGTCTCAGCTGATTGACCAGGCATTACTGGATACCTACATAAAAGATCTGCATATTGCCATCAGTGACGATCAGGTCAAACAGGCTATCTTCAGCCAGTCTGCGTTTCAGACCAACGGCAAGTTCGATAATGCTAAATACAATGCGATGATCCGCAATATGGGATTCACGCCGGATCAGTATGCCGAAGCGTTGCGTAAACAACTGGCCACCCAGCAGCTGATCAATGCGGTCGCGAATACCGATTTTATGCTGAAAAATGAAACCACTAAGCTGGTGGATTTGGTGGCGCAAAAGCGTGATATTCAGACGGCTACCCTCGATGTGAATGCTCTGGCTGCAAAGCAAACCGTCAATGACGACGAAATCAACCAGTATTATCAGCAGCATAAAAGCAGCTTTATGGCCCCTGAGCAGTTCCGCGTAAGCTATATCAAACTGGATGCCGCCAGCATGCAGGAAAATGCCAGCGATGCGGATATTCAGGCCTGGTACGATCAACATAAAGCGGACTACACGCAGCCCCAGCGCGATCGTTACAGCGTGATTCAGACCAAAACCGAAGCCGATGCCGACGCTATTCTGGCGCAGCTGAAAGGCGGCGCGGATTTCGCGGAACTGGCAAAAACCAAATCCATTGACCCGATCTCTTCCCGTAAAGGCGGCGATATGGGCTGGCTTGAGCCGTCAACGACGCCAGACGAGCTGAAGAATGCGGGACTGAAAGAAAAGGGTCAGCTTTCCGGTGTAATCAAGTCTTCTGTGGGTTTCCTGATTGCCCGTCTTGACGACATCAAGCCTGAGCAGGTTAAACCGCTGGCGGAAGTACGTGATGAGATCGCGGACGCGGTCAAACAGGATAAAGCACAGGCGGAATTCTATAAACTGCAGCAGAAAGTCAGTGAAGCCGCGAGCAATGATAATGAGTCGCTGGCTGGTGCAGAGCAGGCGTCAGGTATGAAAGCCGCAGAAACAGGCTGGTTCAGCCGTGACGATGTGCCTAAAGATCTCGACTTTGATGCCGTTAAGCAGGCCATCTTCAATGGTGGGTTAGTGGGACAAAACGGTGCGCCCGGAAATAACTCTGACATCATCAATGTCGATGGCGATCGTGCCTTTGTGCTGCGTATCAGTGCGCATAAACCCGAAGCGGTGGAACCCCTCGACAAGGTAAAAGCGCAAATCACCGAGACGATCAAGCATGATAAAGCGACGCAACAGGCAAAAGCCCAGGCTGATAAACTGTTAGCCGAGCTGAAAGCCGGTAAACCGGATGTGCTGAAAGCCGCAGGTCTGACGTTAAGCGCCAGCAAAACGGTTGACCGTAACACGCAGGATCCCGTTGCTCAGGCTGCCTTCAACCTGCCAGAGCCAGCGGATAACAAACCGTCATGGGGCGTGGGTGAGGACATGCAAGGCAATGTGGTGCTGATCGCGGTGAATAAGGTTACGACCGGTAGCCTGCCTCAGGCGCAGATTGACGAGATGGTCAAAGGCGTCACGCAAAACAACGCGCAACTGACCTTTGAAGCCTTACTGCAAAACCTGCGTAAAGCGGCCAAAATCAAATACGGTGCCGCTGCTCAAATGCAGTAATCCTCGCAAAATTCAGGTAACAGCTGAAATGGAAAAGGCCGCTTATGCGGCCTTTTCCATTTCAGAACGTTGCCCTTTGAGTCTGTTTAGCGGACATGACACGCTGAGCCTGCTGTTTAACACAAGGAGAAACACAGCATGGCTAAAACCCACTTACATGCCTTTTATCTTTCCCTCGCCCTTTGTGGCGCCCTCGTTCAGACGCCACTGGCAGCGGCAGAAACCCCCAGTGAGACACAGGCTGCACAGGTTTCAATGCCGCATCAGGAGCAGGTCAGTATCAATGAAGCCACGGCGGAGCAACTCTCGGCGGTGATGAATGGCGTTGGTCTGAAAAAGGCGCAATCTATCGTCAGCTATCGTGAAGAATACGGGCGGTTCACGGCGGTGGATCAACTGAAAGACGTGCCCGGCTTTGGTCACGCGCTGGTGGAGCGAAATGCCTCACGGTTAAAATTGTGAAGTGAAGCGCAACTCTGATGCTTAACCTGCTGTCAGGGCGGGACTCTGCTAGAGTGAACAGGTCCAACCAGTCAATAAGCAGCAGGAGAAGGATCATGCAGACCACGATAAAAGTGCGCGGCTACCATCTGGATGTTTACCAGCATGTTAACAATGCGCGTTATCTGGAGTTTTTAGAGGAAGCGCGCTGGCAATGGCTGGAAGAAGCAGAGGCCTTTACCTGGCTGCTTGAGCAAAAACTGGCTTTTGTGGTGGTAAACATCAATATCAATTATCGTCGCCCGGCCGTATTGGGCGACGTACTGGAGGTCAGCAGTGATATTAAGCAACTCAATGGGAAAAGTGGCATCATCACTCAACACATTTTGTTAGCGGGCAGTGAAACGGTGGTCGCGGATGCTGCACTGACGTTTGTGTGCATTGATCTTCGCACGCAAAAAGCCGTTCCGCTCGAAGGAGAACTGCGGCAGCGACTGGAAAGATTAATGAAGCCGGCCTGATTAAGGCGGCGACACGCCATCGTCGCCGCAAAAGTATTATTCCAGACCGGTTTTGGCCTTCATGGCGGCCATAATGCCAGCACGATCCTGCTGATAGGCCTTCAGGCCATTGGCCCGCAGATGGCAGGCGGCACAGTCGCCGCAACCATCGCCTTTAATGCCGTTGTAGCAGGTGAGGGTGTCTTCGCGGATTAAGGTGAGCTGCTGCCAGTAATCGGCCAGCGCCCAGGTTTCGGCTTTATTAAGCCACATCAGCGGTGTTTCAAAACGAATGTTACGCGCCATGCCCAGGCTGACGGCATGGTTGAGCGCCTTGACAAACTCATCGCGGCAGTCGGGGTAGCCCGAGAAGTCGGTCTCGCAAACGCCTGTGATGACCGCTTCCGCTTCAACCTGATAGGCATAAACCGATGCCAGGGTCAGAAACAGGATATTGCGGCCGGGGACAAAGGTGCTGGGCAGGCCGGTTGCAGTCGGGTCATACGATGGCACCGGGATGCTGTCACGCGTCAGGCTGCTCACCGCCAGCGCATTCAGCATCGTCACATCCAGCACTTTATGAGCACGGGCACCCAGCTTCAGGGCCAGGTCGCGGGCAACGTCAATCTCTTCACGATGACGCTGACCGTAATCAAAGGTCACACAGTGCACTTCATCATAACGTTGCAAAGCCTGAACCAGACAGGTGGTGGAGTCTTGCCCACCGCTAAACACCACAACAGCGCGTTTCATGAGATATCCCAGTTTAAACATTTGCGCTTATGGTAATACCTGAGTGCGCCGCTGAACAGCTGCAGGCGGCGATCACATCAGGTTATATCTGCCTGGCGGGGTGAAATATTATTCCAGTTCGCGCTGCCAGGGCGTGATATCACCAATATGTTGTGCGACCCAGTCAGGCTGGTAGTAAGTGTCAGGATAGCGCTCGCCGCTGTAGCACAGCAGGGTAACCAGTGAACCCTGTTGGTTATTGTCGCGCAGGCGTTTGGCCACCTGCATCATGCCCCAGAAGTTTGTGCCGGTAGACGGGCCCGGTTTACGCCCCAGCAGGGTTTCCAGCTTAAGCATGGCGGCAATCGAGGCTGCATCCGGGACTTTGATCATTTCATCAATAACGTCGGGCATAAACGACGGCTCCACGCGCGGACGTCCAATGCCTTCAATCATGCTGCCGCGTTGACCGGTGAGCGAGGCATCACGGTTTCGCCAGTAGTCGTAAAACACGGAATGCTCCGGATCAACAACCAGCAAACGGGTATCGCATCCCTGATAGCGAATGTAGCGGCCAAGCGTGGCGGAGGTCCCACCGGTTCCCGCACTCATAATCAGCGTATGAGGAACAGGAAAAGGCTCATTCGCCATCTGGCGGAAAATACTCTCGGCAATGTTGTTATTGCCGCGCCAGTCAGTAGCCCGCTCTGCATAGGTGAACTGATCCATGAAGTGGCCATTCAGTTCCCGCGCCAGCCGTTCTGATTCGGCATAAAGCTGACAGGGATCGCTCACAAAATGACACTGGCCGCCATAGAACGTGATTTGTTCAATTTTACGTCGGGCCGTACTGGCTGGCATCACGGCGATAAAGGGCAGGCCCAGCAGGCGGGCAAAATACGCCTCTGAGACGGCGGTGCTGCCCGATGACGCTTCAATCACGGGCGTACCCTGTTTGATCCAGCCATTAGCGAGAGCATAAAGAAACAATGACCGTGCCAGACGGTGTTTCAGGCTGCCGCTGGGATGCGTACTTTCGTCTTTCAGATAGAACCCGATTCCCGGGAAATCGGGCAATGCAAAGCGGATCAGATGCGTATCCGCAGAGCGTTGAAAGTCAGCATTGATTTCGTTTATCGCGTGGCGTATCCAGCATGAAGACATAAGGGTTATTTCCGACCGGGTAAAAGCCCCTATTTTAAGGCACGTGCAGGAAAAAGAGCTTGCAGCTTTTGCAGTAAGATCGGCGTAATGGAGAAAAAATTTCTACCGGAGTGCGCATGTTAGATAAAATCGACGGCTTTGTTGAATAATAGGTAATCATTCTGTTTTGTCTGCACTGTTTTGGTAGAAAACGCTGATGCCAGACAGAACACCGTCATACGCAAGCATGTAACGCATTGATTTTATGTTATCTGAAACAACCGTTTTCATAGTACCACAGCATAAAATCCATTTATTCAACAAAGCCAAAATCGACCTTAAACTGCTGGCGATGCTGCAGCAGGATTGCACAGTTTCGCTCTAGGTACTGGCGGATGCGGTTAACCTCACCACCACGCCCTGCTGGAAGCGCCTGAAAAAGTTGGAAGAAGATGGCTTCATCCGCGCACGCGTTGCCCTACTTGATAATGAAAAACTCGGCCTGTCACTTACCGCCTTTATGTTTGTGAAAACCACCCAGCACAGCAAAGACTGGTATCAGGAATTTGTGTCGGTAGTGCAAAGCATGCCTGAAGTGATGGGCTTCTATCGCATGGCCGGGGAGTATGATTATCTGCTGCGTATTCAGGTTGCCGACATGAAAAGTTATGATGCCTTCTATAAGCGTTTAGTTAATGGTGTAACAGGCCTGATCGATGTGACCTCCAGCTTTGCGATGGAAGAGATCAAATACACTACAGCCCTGCCGGTTGCCCCCTGATTACCTGAGATTGAGAGCTGCCTTGTGCGATTATTCAGCCAGTTAAGTTGGTATTTTATCCGTGAGTGGCGGCATTATCTGGGCGCCGTCACTTTATTAATCATCATTGCCGTGCTGCAACTTCTGCCGCCGTGGGTGGTTGGCGTGGTGGTTGACGGCGTAACGCATCACAGCATGAGCGCCAGCGGCATTATGATGTGGATTGGGGTGATGCTGCTGACTGCCGTCGTGGTTTATCTGCTGCGTTATGTCTGGCGCGTGCTGTTGTTTGGTGCGTCCTACCAACTCGCCGTCGAATTACGCGAGGACTTTTACCGTCAGCTCAGCCGACAGCAGCCCGCCTTTTACCTGCGCCATCGCACCGGCGATCTCATTGCGCGTGCCACGAACGATGTGGATCGCGTGGTTTTTGCTGCCGGGGAAGGCGTGCTCACGCTGGTGGATTCGCTGGTGATGGGATGTGTTGTGCTGATTGCCATGAGTACCCAAATCAGCTGGCAGTTAACGCTGATTTCGCTTATTCCAATGCCGTTTATGGCACTGGTAATTCACCGCTATGGCGAGCAACTCCATAACCGTTTCAAACTGGCTCAGGCTGCCTTTTCCAGCCTGAACGATCAAACGCAGGAGAGCCTGACCAGCATCCGTATGATCAAAGCATTTGGACTTGAGCAGCATCAGTCCCAACAGTTTGCCGATATTGCACGCGATACCGGCGAAAAAAATCTGCGCGTCGCCCGGGTGGATGCGCGTTTCGATCCCACCATCTATATTGCCATTGGTTTTGCCAACCTGCTGGCGATAGGCGGCGGAAGCTGGCTGGTGTGGCACGGAGACATGACACTGGGCCAGCTCACCAGCTTTGTAATGTATCTTGGCCTGATGATTTGGCCGATGCTGGCGCTGGCATGGATGTTTAACATCGTTGAACGAGGCAGTGCAGCCTGGAGCCGCATCCGCGCATTATTATCCGAAGCGCCAGTGGTGGAAGACGGTGATCACACCTTGCCTGAGCCGGCGGGAACGCTGCAGGTGGCTATCCGCGAATTTCATTATCCCGCCAGTGCCGGTGCGGTATTAAGCAATGTCACGTTCCAGTTAAAACCGGGCGATATGCTGGGGCTGTGTGGCCCGACCGGCAGTGGTAAAACCACGTTACTGAGTCTGATTCAGCGTCATTTCGACATTCAGCAAGGTGATATTCGCTACCATGCCATCCCGCTGCCGTCGCTGCGTCTGGACAGCTGGCGCAGTCGCCTGGCCGTGGTGAGCCAAACTCCGTTCCTGTTCTCGGACAGCGTGGCCCGTAATATTGCGTTGGGTAAGCCCAACGCCACGCAGGACGAGATTGAGCAGGCGGCGAAAATGGCCTGCGTGCACGAGGATATTCTGCGTCTGCCGCAGGGCTATGAAACCGAGGTGGGCGAGCGCGGCGTCATGCTTTCGGGTGGTCAAAAACAACGCATTTCCATCGCCCGTGCCTTGCTGATGAATGCGGAAATTCTGGTGCTTGATGATGCACTCTCGGCGGTTGATGGTCGCACTGAACACGACATCCTGCATAATCTGCGGCAGTGGGGCAGAGGGCGAACGATTATTATCAGTGCGCATCGTTTGTCGGCGCTGACAGAGGCCAGCGAAATTCTGGTGCTGCAAAAAGGCACGGTGGCACAACGTGGCGATCATGCCGGGCTGGCGAATATGCCTGGCTGGTATCGCGATATGTACCGTTACCAACAGCTGGAAGCGGCACTGGACGACGATGAGAGGGAAGAAGAGGTGGCACATGGCTAAATCACAACGTATGTGGCCAACGCTCAAACGCCTGCTTAGTTATGGCAGCCCGTGGCGCAAGTCATTGTCTTTGGCCGTGTTGATGCTGTGGATTGCGGCCGCGGCAGAAGTGACCGGTCCGGTTCTGGTGAGCTATTTTATTGATAATCTGGTCGCGAAGCATCAGATGCCGTGGGGCACGGTGGCGGGACTGGTCGTAAGTTTTATCCTGTTGCAGCTTCTGGCTGCCGCTTTGCATTACTGGCAGGCCTTACTGTTTAACCGGGCCGCCATTGGCGTGGTACAGCGCCTGCGTACCGACGCCATGAATGCGGCACTGCGACAGCCGCTCGGCGCCTTTGATACGCAGCCGGTCGGGCAAATTATTTCCCGGGTCACGAATGATACCGAAGTTGTTCGGGATCTGTACGTCACGGTGGTGGCAACGGTGCTGCGTAGCGCCGCGCTGGTCGGTGCCATGATGGTGGCGATGTTTAGTCTGGACTGGCGCATGGCGCTGGTGGCGATGTTAATTTTCCCGATGGTGCTCATTGTGATGCTGATTTATCAGCGCTACAGCACGCCGATAGCCCGTCGTGTACGCAGCTACCTGGCAGACATTAATAATGGCTTCAATGAAGTCATCAGCGGAATGAGCGTGATACAACAGTTTCGCCAGCAGGCGCGCTTTGGTGAACGCATGCTGGAGGCCAGCCGTTCACATTATCTGGCGCGCATGGAAACGCTCAGGCTGGATGGTTTCCTGCTACGACCGCTGCTGAGCCTGTTCTCCGCGCTGATACTCTGCGGATTACTGTTGCTGTTCAGCTTTTCGGTGCCGGGTGTGTTTGAAGTTGGGGTACTTTACGCCTTTATTACCTATCTGGGGCGCCTCAATGAACCGCTGATCGAACTGACCACCCAGCAGTCGATGCTGCAACAGGCGGTCGTGGCGGGCGAACGTATTTTTGAACTCATGGATGCGCCACAGCAGCATTACGGTCATGACGATCGGCCTCTGCAATCGGGACGCATTACGCTGGAGAACCTGAGCTTTGCCTACCGGGACGATCGTGAGGTGCTGAGTAATATTGATCTCGACGTGCCTTCGCGGGGCTTTGTCGCCCTGGTGGGACATACCGGCAGCGGCAAGAGCACACTGGCAAATTTGCTGATGGGCTATTACCCCGCCACGCGCGGCGAGGTGCGCCTGGACGATCGTCCGCTTAACCAGTATTCCCATGAGGCACTGCGTCGCGGTATCGCGATGGTACAGCAGGATCCGGTGGTGCTGGCCGACACGCTGTTAGCGAATGTACGGCTGGGTCGGGATATCAGTGAAGAGGCGGTCTGGTCGGTACTTGAACAGGTACAGCTGGCCCCGCTGGCGCGCGCCTTGCCTGACGGTATCCATACCCGACTGGGAGAGCAGGGTAATAATCTCTCGGTGGGGCAAAAACAGCTACTGGCCCTGGCTCGGGTGCTGGTGCAACTGCCGCAGATTTTAATACTGGATGAAGCTACCGCGAATATTGACTCCGGCACGGAGCAGGCGATCCAACACACGCTGCGCACCTTACGTCAATATACGACCCTGGTAGTGATTGCTCACCGCCTTTCCACTATCACCGAGGCCGATACGATTCTGGTTTTGCACCGTGGCCGCGTTGTCGAGCAGGGGAATCATCAGCAGCTGCTGGCCTTGCAGGGCCGTTACTGGCAAATGTACCAGCTGCAGCAGGCAGGTGATCGGCTCGAATCGGATGAGGTGCTGACCAGTGCCGGATGATCTGCACCTTTTTTGCGCATTTTTTCCTTGTTGAACCGTTTGGATGCACGTCTTTGTGCTTAACAGCACCAAAAGCGTGCATCCGCTTCGCTTAGCCATCCCATCACTGCGTCCTGCTTATTTATTCTGCGTTTCCTAACCCTGATTCTATCGCAGCCTGAAAAGTGATTGTGCCCATTAATTATATCTGGCACAGGCTTTGCTTAACTCTCTCCGTGTCCATGAGACCGACCTATTTTAATCCTTAAGGAGAGGCTATGAAGCTGGTTACCGTCGTGATTAAGCCGTTCAAGCTGGAAGATGTGCGAGAAGCATTGTCTTCAATTGGTATTCAGGGACTGACCGTCTCCGAAGTTAAAGGTTTTGGGCGTCAGAAAGGACATGCTGAACTCTATCGCGGGGCGGAATACAGCGTAAATTTTCTGCCGAAAGTAAAAATTGATATCGCCATTGCCGATGACCAACTGGACGAAGTAGTGGACGTAATCAGTAAAGCAGCTTACACCGGAAAAATTGGCGACGGCAAGATTTTCGTTGCTGAACTGCAGCGCGTGATTCGCATACGTACCGGCGAAACCGACGAAGCCGCACTGTAAACAAGACTCAGTAATGTGATGGGATGGAAAAAAATGAATAAAATGCTGACCAAGTTGGGCCTGACCAGCCTGGCACTGTTACCGTCGCTGGCGATGGCGGCACCTGCCGTAGCGGACAAAGCCGACAACGCCTTTATGATGATTTGCACCGCACTGGTGCTGTTTATGTCAATTCCTGGGATTGCACTGTTTTACGGCGGCCTGATCCGCAGTAAAAACGTGCTGTCGATGCTCACACAGGTTGCGGTGACCTTCTCACTGGTGTGCGTACTGTGGGTGGTTTATGGCTACTCACTGGCCTTCAGCGAAGGCAATGCCTTCTTTGGCAGCTTCAACTGGGCCATGCTGAAAAACATTGCACTGACCGCCGTCATGGGCACCTTTTATCAATATATTCACGTCGCGTTCCAGGCATCCTTTGCCTGTATCACGGTCGGTCTGGTCGTCGGTGCGCTGGCGGAACGTATCCGTTTCTCCGCGGTGCTGATTTTTGTCGGTGTCTGGCTGACCCTGGCTTATCTTCCCATTGCGCATATGGTCTGGGCGGGCGGCTTACTGGCTCAGGATGGCGCACTGGACTTCGCGGGCGGCACGGTGGTGCACATTAACGCTGCGGTAGCCGGTCTGGTTGGTGCTTACCTGGTGGGCAAACGTGCCGGTTTTGGCAAAGAAGCATTCAAACCACACAACCTGCCGATGGTGTTCACCGGTACTGCGATTCTGTATGTTGGCTGGTTTGGTTTTAACGCCGGTTCAGCTTCCGCTGCGAATGAGATTGCTGCTCTGGCCTTCCTGAATACCGTGGTTGCGACGGCGGGTGCGGTGCTGGCCTGGACCTTTGGCGAGTGGGCGCTGCGTGGTAAACCGTCTTTGTTAGGTGCCTGTTCTGGCTTTATTGCTGGTCTGGTTGCCATCACGCCGGCTTGTGGTTATGTCGGTGTCGGCGGCGCGCTGATCATCGGTATCGTGGGTGGTCTGGCAGGTATCTGGGGCGTGACCACGCTGAAAAAATGGCTGCGTGTTGACGATCCCTGCGATGTGTTCGGTGTCCACGGTGTCTGTGGCATCATCGGTTGTATCCTGACTGGCGTGTTTGCTTCATCTTCACTGGGCGGCGTGGGTTATGAGCCTGGCGTGACCATGGGCCATCAGATTGCGATTCAGTTGCTGAGCGTGGGCGTTACCATTGTCTGGTCTGCCGTCGTTGCCTTTATTGGCTTTAAACTGGCCGATATGATCGTCGGTCTGCGCGTACCGGAAGAGCAGGAGCGCGAAGGTCTGGACGTCAACAGCCATGGCGAGAACGCTTACAACCAGTAACTTGTCAGTCTGAATAAATAAAAAGGGGCGATGATTCGCCCCTTTTTGCTATTCGCTGCGCTGACGCATAACGCCTTCCTGCACGGTAGACGCGACCAGCTCACCCTGTTGATTGTAAAACTCCCCGCGAACAAAGCCGCGTGCACCCGATGCTGAGGTGCTTTCAACGCTGTAAAGCAGCCAGTCATTAAAGTTCAGTGGCCGATGGAACCACATAGAGTGATCAATGGTCGCCACCTGCATATCGGCTTCAAGAAAACCTTTACCATGCGGTTGTAAGGCCACAGGCAGAAAGTTGAGATCGGACGCATAGCCAAGGAGGTACTGATGGATACGCACATCGTCGGGCAGGGTGCCATTGGCCCGAATCCACACCTGACGCTGCGGTTTATCGACATGGCCTCTTAACGGGTTGTGGATCTGTACCGGGCGGATTTCCAGCGGGCGTTCAGCGACAAATTTTTCGCGTAATTTTTCCGGCAGCATATGCGCCATTTTTTGCGCCATTTGCTGCTCATTGGCCAGGTTTTCCGGTCCTTTAACCTGCGGCATCGGTTTTTGATGTTCAAACCCGCTTTCCGGAGACTGGAAGGATGCCGTCATATAAAAGATCGGCTGACCATTTTGGATGGCACTGACGCGGCGCGCGCTAAAACTTTTGCCGTCGCGCAGACTTTCAACATCGTAAATAATCGCCTTTTGGCTGTCGCCGGGGCGAAGAAAATAGCTGTGAAAGGAGTGAACGCCCCGATCCTCGGGAACGGTCTGTTTGGCCGCAAAGAGAGCCTGTCCAACCACCTGACCGCCAAATACCTGACGCAGGCCCAAATCTTCGCTCTGGCCGCGAAATAACCCCTCGTCGAGTTTTTCCAGATGAATAAGATTAAGCAGATTTTCGAGTGCCTGACTCATGGCGCTATCCTGAGAAAATGTATTTTGCTAAGTGTGAAAGATCCGACCAGTTTCCGTCAACCACACTTTTGGACTTTCATCCAACCAGGCAAACTTTTGATTTTGTGCCAACATTAAAGCTATACGGCGAGTGAAACGCTGTAATAAAGATTCACTGCTAAAAATCATTCTGATCAAAAGGAGACGACATCGATGAAATTCTGGCATGTGTTAAGTGGCGTCGCGATGGCAATGGCTCTCGCAGGTTGTGCCCATAAAGGAAAACCGGTACCGACACCGACATTGGGTTCTGCGGTCGCAGGACAAACGGCGACCATCGCTCAGCCTAATGTAAGCGGGGCGGTTTATATTCGTCAGCGTATCGCGTTACCGCCTGATGCAGCCCTGACAGTGACCCTGTCTGATGCATCGGTGGCAGATGCACCGTCCAAAGTGTTGGCACAGCGCGTGGTTCGCACCGACGGGAAACAGGCGCCGTTCCATTTCATACTGCCGTTTAACCCAGCGGATGTTCAGCCAAATGCACGCATTCTGTTGAGCGCAGCTATTACGGTTAATGGCAAGCTGGCCTTTGTCACGGAAGAAGTGAAACCGGTCGTGAATCAGGGCGGCACCAAAGCCGATCTGGTGTTAGTGCCCGTGCCTTCTGTACCGATGAAGACTCAGCCTGGCGCCGTCACCACTGTGCCACCGACATCGCCCACGCAGGTTACGCCGTCCGCCGCCGTGCCGGCACCGACAACGATGTAAGGCTCTGAGGCAGGGCGGCGCGCTGTGCCGCCCTGCAGTATTAAAACTGCCAGCGAAACTTAGCCAGATCGATCTGACCTGCCTCCGTAACTTCCACGCCTTCCGATTCCAGCGCTTCACGCTGACGAAAAAAACGTTCGCCCTAAATAACTGATCCTAATACCGCTACACTTTAGCCAGCCCATGTTTTCCCCCGGGGAATGGGCTGACGGTATTCATAAAGTGATGGACCTTTTTCAACAGTTGCCACATTGAACTGCACTGGTGATTTCGGGTTATTGTCTCATGAAGCGCCTGCCACAACCGTTCGACAT
>NZ_VZPF01000049.1 GCF_008801695.1 Pantoea stewartii subsp. stewartii | reverse complement strand
GACGTGGTTGCGTTACGTCATCGGTCATATACAGGACTGGCCGGTGAACCGGGTCCGCGATCTGCTGCCATGGAAGGTCGAGCTTCCCTCTGCCTGAACGTCAATACGGTCTGAATGCGACGCTTACGAGCGTTCTGGGTCCGCATGCCTTTATCAGTACGGATTACTATCTGGCGTCACCTGCCGTTCCAACCTGGAACTATGCCGCCGTCAGCGTGAAAGGCATCAGCAGGCTGATGACGCAGGCGGAACTGGGCCAGTCGCTGGACAGAATGTTAGCCGCGTTTCAACCGGGCCTGCGGCAGGATAAACAACGGCTTCCCGATGATTATCAACAAAAACTGATGCAGGGCATCACCGGTGTCAGGATAGAGATTAGCAACATCAGCGGCACGCTGAAGCTTGGGCAGCATCGCCGTCCACCCGAACAGCTTAATGTTTTCCAGCAACTGGCTGCCCAGGGCGGTGCGTATGCGGATTATGCGCGCTTTGCTCATGACTGGCTTAGCCGCTTCCGGCCAGACGTACTGACCCGTCACCACGGTGCGTAAAGGCTGAGGAGGGAATAAACCGGGCAGCGTCACATGAAGACGCTGCCCGGGTACGTCAATCAAAACTCTTTTTGCCCACCCAGCTCAATGACGCGGTTTGGCGGGATCATAAACTGTTCATGGGCACGTAACGCATTGCGCTGGAAGAAATGGAAGATGGCACCACGGGCATGTGCCAGACCGCGTCGCTTCTTCATCACCAGCGTGTCGTGAGAGGTGAAAAACGACGCCTCATTTAACGTACAGCCAAATCCTTCCAGCCCGCACAGGTGCAACACATCTTTCATGGAAGGCCGTTCATGCCAGCCGTATTCGGCCGTCACCTGCCAGAAGGACGGCGAAAGCTGACGTAGCGCGATGCGCTTCTGGTTATGAACACGCGGCAGGTCAACCGTTTTGATATGCAGAAGAACCGTCCGCTCATGCAGCACCCGGTTGTGTTTCAGGTTATGCAGCAGCGCCTGCGGAATTTCATACTCTTTGCGGGTCAGAAAAATTGCCGTACCGCCAACCCGCATCGGGGGCGAAGCCTCCAGCGAGCTAATCAGGGCTTTTAACCTGACGGGATCGTCAGTCAGACGACGAATGAGCCTTGAACGCTCTCCGCTCCAGATCAGCATCAGCATCAGCATCGTCATCGCCAGCAACACGGGGACCCAGCCGCCCGACAGCAGTTTCATCAGGTTGGAAATAAACAACGGAACGTCGATCGCCAACATACAGAGCAGGAAAACCAGCGCCACGGGCAGCGGCCATTTCCAGTTTTTAAAGGCGACGATACCGGCCAGGCAGGCTGTCAGAACCATGGTGCCGGTCACCACGATGCCGTACGCCGAAGAGAGGGCCGAGGACTGACGGAAGGCCAGGATGACGACGGTCACCGCACCGAAAAGTAACCAGTTCACTACCGGGATGTAGATTTGCCCCGATTCGGTTGCCGAGGTGAAAATGACGCGCATCGGCGGCAAAAAGCCCTGACGAATTGCCTGGTGTGTCAGGGTATAAACCCCACTAATGATCGCCTGAGCCGCAATAACGGTGGCCAGCGTCGACAGGATGATTAACGGAATCTGCGCCCAGACCGGGGCCAGGATATAAAACGGGTTTTGTATCGCGGCGGGATTGACCAGCACCAGCGCCCCCTGACCGAAATAGTTCAGCACGAGAGCAGGCAGGGCAATGATCAGCCACGCCAGCCTGATGGGGGTTTTCCCCAAATGTCCCATGTCAGCATACAGGGCCTCCGCACCGGTCACCGCCAGCACCACCATCCCCAAAGCTGCGAAAGAGAGGGCTTCATGATTCAGCAGAAATTTCAGCGCAAATGCCGGGTTGAGCGCATGAAGAACATGGGGATTCATCAGAATTCCGTGCACGCCCAGTATCGCCAGGGTGATAAACCACACCAGCATAATCGGTCCAAAGACGCGGCTGACCCGTTCAGTGCCGTGTTTTTGAATCACAAATAACAGGGTCAGAATCACCACAGCCAGCGGCACGATATAGCGATCCAGCGCGGGTGCAACAACCTCGATCCCCTCAACGGCAGACAGCACTGAGATGGCCGGCGTGATAATGCCGTCGCCGTAAAAAAAGGCGCCGCCCGTCAAACCGGCAAGCACAATGATGCGGCTGAGCGTGGCGCCAACATTTTGCCGGGCCAGCGACATTAAGGTCAGTATTCCCCCTTCGCCATCGTGATCGGCGCGCATGATGAACATGACATATTTCACCGTCACAATCAGCATCAGTCCCCAGAAGATCAGCGACAGAAAGCCCATCACGGCTTCTTCGGTGACCGCGCCAGAAGGAAGGATAGAAAGACACTCTTTTAAGGTATAAAGCGGGCTGGTACCGATATCACCAAATACGATCCCTGCTGCTGCCAGCATACCGGCTGGAAGGGATTGCTTTTCAGACTGGGTCATTTAATGTCCTGTTGTATTTCACGTCATCATAAGGGCTTTGTTGAATAATAGGTAATCATTCTGTTTTGTCTGCACTGTTTTGGTAGAAAACGCTGATGCCAGACAGAACACCGTCATACGCAAGCATGTAATGCATTGATTTTATGTTATCTGAAACAACCGTTTTCATAGTACCACAGCATAAAATCCATTTATTCAACAAAGCCCATCATAAGCTTCAAACCGACAGTTACACCGGTTGACGCTGAGCATGACATTACACGTTTTGCTGTGAATTAGGGAGTAGCTGGTGATGTTATGTACTGCATTTTTACAGCTTTGCGCTTTATTTTTACGGCATTTTTATACAACTGTCGATTTATCCGGCAGTGAGGCCTGACGCTGACCCTTTACCGCTACCGTTTCCCCCTGACGCGTGATTCGCCTGCCAGGTCAACACACGCGGATAAGGTCTCATCTCAACGCTGCCTCCCTCGTAACAGCATGCGGACGCGTCCGTGCACGCTCAGAACAGTTCCTCAAAGTGTAATCAGCCCGTACAGGAAACACCACGCAGCCTCTGCCGTTTTAAAAAAATATTTTTTAATAGTCCTTATTTATGATTAATGCTGTCAGCGATTTTTTAAGGCTAATTAATTTCAAAAAATAAAAGACAAATACGGTGTCGTGGACAGGGGGTGAAGACGATTTTGCGCTGTCTTTAGCCAACTTTTACTGATTAATGTCGTGCGTCGTTTTAAATAAGGTTGGATAAACGATAGCTGAAAATAAATTTCGTTTATTTTTAATCATTATCACTTCTTCTTTTTAATTTTCCTTTCTGCCTTTAATAGTCAAACTCTCATTCAGCGGGCTAATCTGTTTTTATGAAAATAAACGTGTTGCCCTGATATCTTTGCGTAACAGCACCATCTGACATTAATGCTAATGCCTGAAGCGTCGATATATTTATTGCTGGCGTTATTCAGCATTAATTACAGAATTACCGTCTTAATATTCGGGGTTTTAATATGACTATTACACAGCGACTTTTCCTGACGTTTTCTCTACTCTCCGCCGCCATGGTCGCGATGGTAGTGATCGTCATCATGGTGTTAGCAGGCTTTCAGTCGCGTTTTCAGTACGTGCAAGACAACACGCTACCTTCAATTGTAGACCTTGATAAAATGGTCAACGGCAGTAATCGGGTTAACGTATCGCTTTATCGCCACCAGAGTGCCAAAGATTCGGCTAAGCCGGTTGAGTTCGAAAAAGAAATCGCTGCGAAGATGGATACGCTGAAAGGCCTGACCCTGTTCTATTTAAAAAATGAAATTACCAACGATCAGGATAAGCAGTTAAGTGAACATGCGCTGGCACTGATTAAACAGATCCAGACGCGCTTACCTGCCTTCCTTGAATACTCGCGTTCGCATGATGACGCTCATTCTCTTTCCGCGTTGCAAGGCCCGGACGGTGTGGGGCAGTCTATCCGTGATCTCATTGAGAGTTATCAGAACCAACTGCAGTTTAATGTGCAGGTGGGCGCGGCTTTTCAAAAAGAGAATAACCGCGTTTATCATCAAACCTTATGGGCCTTAATCGCCGGTTCCAGCGTCATTATCCTGATATTGGGCGCGTTATCTGTTCGTACTATATTAAGCATTCGTCGCCATCTGAATGGTATGCGCACAACCATGGAGCACGCCAGCGAGCGGCTTGATTTAACGCTGCGTGCCGATGACGCACGTAAAGATGAAATCGGGTTAACGGCAAAAGCATTTAATGCTTTGGTGGAGAATGTGGCGCAGTCTTTGTCTGCCGTCGAACGGTCCGCCCACTCGGTCAGCACGGCCTCGTCGCAAATTTCAGCCGGTAACGAAGATCTCTCCTCACGAACCGAACAGCAGGCCGCGTCGCTTGAAGAAACGGCGGCCAGCATGTCTGAACTGAGCGAAACGGTTCGTCAGACGGCTGAAAATACCCGTCTTGCCAGCCAGTTGTCTAAAAAAGCGCGTGAGATATCCAGTGACAGCTCTGACAAAGTGCACACCATGTTAGGCACCATGACCGACATAAAACAGAGTTCGGAGAAAATCACCGCCATCATCGCGCTGATTGAAGGTGTGGCGTTTCAGACCAATATCCTGGCACTCAACGCCGCCGTTGAGGCCGCCCGTGCCGGCGAGCAGGGGCGTGGCTTTGCCGTGGTGGCCGGTGAAGTGCGTAATCTTGCCCAACGCTCGTCGGCCTCCGCACGGGAGATTAAAGATCTGATCGAATCGTCGATGAGTTATGTGGAAACGGGCGTCAGCCAGGCAGAGCAGGTCGGGGAAAATATGGGGCGCATGAATGATGCAATTCGCCAGGTCACCGATCTGGTTGATGAGATTGCCATTGCGTCTCAGGAGCAGTCGCTGGGCATCAGTCAGGTCCATCAGGCTGTGCATCAGATGGATGACGTTACGCAACAGAACGCCGCGCTGGTGCAGGAAGCGTCATCAGCATCGCGCTCGCTGATGGATCAGGCAGGCGCACTGAATGATCTTGTTGCCGCCTTCGTGCTGACCGAGGCTCCCGCTGTACAGGCGCGCACGGTGGCGCCGCTCAAACCCGCCTTCGCGATGGCGACCGCATCGGCGGCAAATCAGGACGCAAACTGGCAACATTTCTGATGTGTCCGTGACACGCAGTGACAGGACTGTCACTGCATGTCGGGCCTATATTTTACCACTGTAAAGTACGGGCCCGGTGGGTTGCCCCGTCGGTGAGCCGCCCCGCGGCTCCCGGCTGATGGCGACTACCGCGTTTTTCAGGGAATCTTGCCGTTTCAGTGCCAGTTGGGTGGCCTGTTCAGCGTTAAGTAACCCCAGCGAAATGGGACGACTGCCTGTTGGAATCAGCCATAACTGCAGGCTGGTGTGGCTGTCAGCCGTCACCGGCTGCAATGGCGTCACCCGTAACTGGGTTAAATCGTGGTCGGCGCTGACCACCCATTGGCTGTGTTGCTGAGCGTCACTCATGACGGTAAGCGGGGTAAACTCTGGCACGTAAAACATGCGCCAGGAAAAAAGAGCAAGGACCGCAATGGCCGCCGCTACCATCCAGCCCAGTGCGGCGCGGCGGGCAGGGCGGACAGAAGGTTTTGCGGGCAGATTCAGGACAATTTTCTTCCAGACCCGATCCGGCGGGATTTCGGGTATCAGCTGACTGTCCAGCCCAGCGAGTAACGTTTGCCATTTGGCAACCTGTTCGGCCAGCTCTGGCTCGGTCAGCAGGCGCGTCTGAAAGCGTAACCGGGCGGGGCCACGCAGCGTACCAATGGCGTACTCGGCAGAGAGTGCATCGTCACGTTGTTGTCTGTTCATAGTCCGACACATTCCCGAAGGTGGGCCATGGCACGGCGGATCCAGCTTTTCACCGAACCCACCGGCTGCTGTAGCCAGTGAGCAATATCGCTGTGTGACATGCCCTGATAATAGGCCAGCGTAACGCTCTGCCGTTGCTCGCTGCTTAGGTTTTCCATACAGCGACGCAGGCGCGCAGCCTGGGCATCATCGGGCCTGCTGTCTGGTTCGTCGGCATCGACGACCAGCAGGGCATCATCATGCGGTTCTTCTGTACTGGCCATGCGCGCCTGTCCGCTACGTAACCAGTCAATACAACGATGACGAACGATCTGCGTCATCCAGGTCATCGGCGCGCTCAGCGCTGGATCATAGGTCTCCGCTTTGCTCCAGATGGTGAGAAAGCAGTCATGCAGCACTTCTTCCGCCCAGGGGCGGTGGCGTAACATCCGTAAGGCAATGGCAAAAAGGTGCGGCGAGGTTTGCCGATACAGTTTTTCGAACGCTAGGCGATCGCCTTTCACGATCGCCTGCATCAGGGTTACCTGCTCCACTGCCCGCACCTTGTCCATAATCATCCTGAATGATGTGATTTTCCGTTTGAGTATAGAGAATTACTTCGGCATTAATACGGTATCAATCACATCTATCACGCCGTTTTTCTGGTTGACGTCATACGTACTGATATTGGCCACGTTACCCTGTGCATCTTTCAGCTGAATATTGTGTGGGCCATTATTCATAATCCACAACGGCTGGCCGTTAACGGTTTTCAGTTCAGCATGACCGCCGCCTTGCTTAATCTTGTTCTCCAGCGCTTTCATGTCGTATTTGCCTGCCACAACATGGTAGGTCAGGACGCTGGTCAACTGCGCTTTGTTTTCCGGCTTAAGCAGATTATCGACGGTACCGGCGGGCAGTTTCGCGAACGCGGCATTGGTTGGGGCAAAGACGGTAAACGGCCCTTTACCCTGTAGTGTGTCAACCAGACCGGCCGCCTTCACCGCCGCCACCAGCGTGGTGTGATCTTTCGAATTCACCGCATTCTCAACGATATTTTTCTGAGGGTACATCGCAGCGCCACCGACCATCACGGAGCCCGACTCCATTGCGGCAAATGAGGCGGCAGTAAACAGGAATGCGCTTGAAACTACGGCAACAGCGAAGAACTTTTTCATCGTAAATCCTCATAAGAGAGAGTGGATAAGTGTCTTGCAAAGAGAGATACGAGAGCAGGGGCGTCACTGGATGCAGAAAAAAATAATTTTTTTTACGAAGATTTATCCGCTGGAGGCGGGCGCACGGGTACGGTCAAGCACGCCTGGCCGTTTAAGCACAATTTTCACGGGCTGTCCGGCCTGGCGATACCGTCACTAACACAAAGCGATTCAAGCACACTCATTCTGTGTGATTGTGCGCTGATTACTCCGACCTCATGCCGTTCGCAACAGCTGGCGTGAGCGGCTGATAAGCCCTGTGGACCGCGAAGCACACCTGTCCCCCCCAACAAGACCTGTGGCTTACTGTTCGTTCTGCATCCACGGCGGCGCGCTAAAGGTGGTTTTCAGTAACGTAATAAAGCCCTGAGTACGGGGCAGGCGTTTGATTTCTGGCATGCTGGTCAGCGCGGCAATGTCGGCGGGCGGCAGCATAAATTCAGGCAGGAGTGGGACCAGTCGCCCCTGTTTAATTTCACTGCTGATGTCCCAGATCGAGCGCACCATAATCCCTTTGCCTTGCAGCGCCCAGCGTTTAATCACCCGACCATCGTTACTTGCCAGACGGGGCGTAATTTTGACGGTGACCGGGTCATGCTGATGCGCAAACACCCAACGAGTCACGTCCTCAGCATTTTCACGGATAACCAGACAGTGGTGCTGCGTGAGTTCAGCGGGATGCGTGGGCACACCGTGGCGCTGCAGATAATCCGGCGAAGCGCACAGCACGCGGCGGTTAGGTGCAATTCGGGTGCTGTACAGCGACGAATCCCGCAGGTTGCCAATATAGATCGCCACGTCCCATTTATCGGCCTGCATCCAGTTCGGGTTGTCTGACAGCATCAGATCCACGCTGAGATCGGGGTGCTGGTCAACATAATCGGAGAGCAAGGGCGCGATATATTCCGAGCCAAAGCCCAGCGGAGCCAGTACCCGCAACGTGCCGCTTATCCGGTTTCGGGTCTGGTCAATCACATCCTGTAGCTGGTCCAGCTCATGCAAAATCAGCCGCGCGCGTGCTAATAACGCTTCACCTTCGTCGGTCAGAATGATCCGTTTTGCCGGACGCAAAATAAGCTTAATGCCCATTTTTTGTTCAATGTGCTGCAGCCGCTGGGTCACGGACGGTGGCGTGATATCCAGATAGCGGGCGGCGGCGGCCAGGGTCGCGCTGGCGGAGATCACCTGAAAAAACCGCAGATCGTCACTGTTGATCATTAGGTTCAAACCTAATCATTAATTGGGTGTGTCTGCATTTTAAACTAAATGCATTGATGAGAGCATCCAGTAAACCCCTCAGGACAGACAATGATGCTTAACGATTCCTCACTGACAACGCCGTATCTGCTGCTGGACAAAGTGAAGTTCAGGCGGAATATCCGCAGGCTCTACGATCATATTGATAGCCTGCACTGTCAGATTCGCCCCCATCTGAAAACGCTACGCACGGTACAGTCGGCCCCCTGGCTACTGCGTGACCGGGCTTCACCGGCCACGGTGTCCACACTGGCTGAAGCCGAGGCGTTTGCTGCCGCAGGTTACCGCAATATCCTTTATGCCGTGGGGATTGCGCCGGACAAGCTGCCGCGCATCGCGGCCTGTCTGCGTCTAGGTGCTTATGTGCATCTTCTGCTCGACAGTCTGACACAGGCGCAGGCCATATCTGCATACGGGCAGCAGCATCAGGTGGCCTTTAGCGTGTTTATCGAGATTGACTGCGACGGTCATCGGGGCGGCATAAAACCGGACGACAGCGCCCTGACCGACATTGGCGCGTATTTGCAGCAGAACGGAATGCATGTCGAAGGGGTGTTAACTCACGCGGGGGAATCGTATCACTGCCGTACGCAGGACGAGATTGCACAGGCGGCACGGGCGGAGTGCCAGGCCGCCATCAAAGCGGCTAAGCGCCTTCGCGCGGCTGGCGTGACCTGTCCGGTGGTTAGCGTGGGATCGACGCCCACGGCCCATGCCGTAAGGGATTTAGACGGGGTAACGGAAGTGCGCGCCGGGGTGTTTTCCACTTTCGATCTGTTTATGACCAACCTCGGCGTCTGCACCGCCGACGATATCGCGCTTTCTGTTGTCACCACGGTAATTGGCCAAAATGCTGAGAAAGGCTGGCTGTTTGTCGATGCAGGCTGGATGGCGATGTCGCGCGACCGTGGCACCGCCTCGCAAAAAACCGACTATGGCTACGGTCTGGTATGTGACAGCGAAGGGCGATCCACCGGACTCCTGCTGTCGTCCACCAATCAGGAACACGGCATTATCGCCATTCCGCCCGACAGCGGTCACCAGGTCACGGATTTCTCGCTCGGGACCCGGCTGCGGATTTTGCCCAATCACGCCTGCGCCACTGCCGGAATGCACACCCGGTATCAGGTAATGGACAGCCAGAGCGGGGAACACGAAGTCTGGCATCGCGTCACCGGCTGGTGATGTCCCGCTCCTTTCTTTTTTCAAGAGGCACGTATGACTGATTTCAATCCCGATGACGTTCACCTGTCCAGCGGACACTTTATCGACGGACAATTTGTATCCGCCAGCGGTCAGGCTATGGGCATTAAACGGCCTTCTGACGGTCAGCATTATGCAGAGATCCATGAGGCGGACGCCCGTACCGTCGACGATGCCGTGACCGTGGCCGAAGCACGGCGCATCAGCAGCGGCTGGTCGGGTTGTTCGCCACGAGAACGGGGTGCGGCCCTCTCGCGCTGGGCAGACTTAATCGAAAAAGACAGTGAATACCTGGCGCAGCTGGAAGCCGTCGGATCGACCCGGCCCGTCACCGATGCGCGCAATATCGAAGTGCCCTTTACCGCGGCGGCCCTGCGTTTTTATGCCGAATGCGCGGACAAATACAGCGGCGACGTGTTTCCAACGCAGCACAGTAGCCTGGGCATGCTGGTGCCTGAGCCCTATGGGGTGATCGGCGCAATCACGCCGTGGAATTTTCCCCTGTCGATGGCTTCCTAGAAATGCGGCCCGGCTCTGGCGGCAGGCAACGCGGTGGTGCTGAAGCCGTCTGAACTGACGCCGTTTTCAACGGCCCGTCTGGCCGAACTGGCGGTGCAGGCGGGGATCCCATCCGGTGTGCTGAATGTGATCCAGGGCAGCGGCAAGGTCACCGGTAATGCGCTGGTAACGCATCCGCTGGTGCGCAAGGTCTCCTTTACCGGCTCCACTGCCACCGGTGCGGCGATTATGAGCCAGGCGACCCTGCACGGCACTAAACCGGTCACGCTGGAGCTGGGCGGCAAAAGCCCGCAGCTGGTCTTTGATGACGCCGGTGACGCCGACGAGATTGCCGAGCGCCTCTTTCTGGGATTCACAGTGAATGCCGGTCAGGCCTGCGTGTCCGGAACACGTTTGATTATTCAGAAAGGCATTGCTGAACGTGTTACAGAAAAGCTGATTGCACGCTGTCAGAAACCCGTGCCCGGCATGACCTGGCACGCGTCAACACGGTATTGTCCGCTGATTGACGCACGCCAGGGTGAAAAAGTGGCCACGATTATTGCGCAGTCCGTCGCTCAGGGTGCGCGGGTGCTGGTGGGTGGAAAACGCTACGACAATACGAAAGAAGGCTGGTTCTGGCAGCCCACACTGCTGGAGAACGTCGGCCCGGATAACGTGGCGCTGCACGAAGAGATTTTTGGACCGGTGCTGACCATTCAGACCTTTACCGATGAGGAAGAAGCCCTGGCGCTGGCGCAGCATGCGGTCTTTGGCCTGTGCGCGGGCGTCCACACGGTGAACATGCCACGGGCGATGCGCTTAATGCGCGCGCTGGACAGCCGCACGGTGTGGGTTAACCGCTATCGCCGCACCTGTGATTTCATTATCCCTACCGGCGGTTTTCAGGGATCCGGCTTTGGTAAAGATCTGGGCCGCCAGGCCTTTGAGGCCTGTCAGCGCTATAAAAGCGTATTAATCGATTTTTAACCTTTCGCTGGAGAGCAGATATTATGCCCGCACCGCTCAGGCTGGTTCAGGACAGTACGCATTTTCCCGACTCGGTGGATGTAGTGATTATTGGGGCAGGCATTGTCGGCGCGGCAACCTGCTGGGCGCTCACCCAAAAAGGCTATCGGGTGGCGGTGCTCGAAAAGGGCCTGGTCGGGGCTGAACAGTCAAGCCGTAACTGGGGCTGGTGCCGCCAGCTTAACCGGGATGAACGGGAGATCCCGCTGATCCTGCATGCGCTGCAACGCTGGCATGAGCTGAGCAAGGAAATCGGCATGGACGTGGGGTTCCGCGCCACCGGGCTGGTCTATGCAACGTGCACGGAAAAGGACATCCGCAACTGGGATAACTGGGGGAAAATGGCGAAGCAGTACGGCATTCGTAGCCAGATTCTCAATGCCGCAGAGGCAAAAGCCATGACGCCCGGTAGCCGCACAGCGTGGAAAGGCGGCGTGCATTCACCCGATGACGGTTATGCCGATCCCGCGCTTGCCGCGCCAGGCCTGATGGAGGCGGCGGTGAAAAAGGGCGCCTTTCTGTTTCAGCGCTGTGCGGTGCGCGGGCTGGATATTTCGGCAGGTCAGGTGAGCGGGGTGATCACGGAAAGAGGTCTGATTAAAACCTCGCGCGTGGTCTGCGCCGCAGGTGCCTGGACATCGCTGTTTTGTCGCCGGCACGGCATCGATTTACCTGCGGGTAATGTCATCGGCAGTGCGTTTCGTACTTATCCCGTCGAACAGGTGATTACCCGGCCTTTCTATACGGATGCGTTTGCCTGTCGGCCACGATCGGACGGCGGTTATACCATCGCACTGTCTGGTACAGGTCGTCTTGAACCCGGCATTCAGGGGCTGAAATATGCCCGTCAGTTCTTCCCGTTATACAAAGCACGTCGGCTCAATCTGGAAACCAAAATCCGCCTGACCTCCTTTTTACAGGGACCGGAGTCGCTGGCGCGCTGGTCAATGGAGCGCCCGTCTCCCTTTGAAAAAATCCGCATTCTGGACCCGACGGTGTCGGACGGCGTGGTGGAAAAGGGGCTGATGGCCATCGGCCGTGAGTATCCTGCGCTGGCCGGGCTGCGAGTCACGCAGGCCTGGGGCGGCGTCATCGACTGTATGCCTGACGATATATCGGTCATCTCCACCGTGCCACAGCTTCCCGGTCTGGTTCTGTCGGCGGGCTACAGTGGGCATGGCTTTGGCATCGGTCCCGGTGCCGGCCGCCTGACGGCCGATCTGGTGACCGGTGATGATCCCATCGTGGACCCCACGGCGTTCCGTTACAGTCGTTTCCGCGATGGCAGCGCCCTGAAACAACCCGGCATGATGTAAGGAGAAAATATGCTTCAGCGATTGCAGGCGCGTGATATCAATGACCAGCCGCATCCCGGTCATTACTCCCACTATTGTCTGGGGGCAGGAATGATGTTTATTTCGGGTCTGTTACCGGCCACGCCCGCAGGGGAGATGCTCAGCGCCGCGCCCTTTGCCGATCAGGTCCTGCAGGTCTTTGCCAGTCTGGATACCTGCCTGCGCCAGGAGAATCTTACCCGATCGCAACTGGTGATGGTCAGAGTCTATCTGGCTGACATCGCATTATGGGATGATTTTAATGCGCTTTACGCGCAGTGGCTGGGGAGCTGGAAACCCGCCCGCGCTGTGGTGCCGGTTTCCGGACTGCATTATGGTGTCCTGTTAGAGATTGAAGCGACGGCGGTGCAGACGCGTTGAACGGCGCGCTTTGCCCGCGGCGCGTCGCCGTAAGGGATGGTAAAATGCGCATATGCTCGTCAGGAGAAGGCCGCCAGGCATGAAGCTCACCGCTGAATTCTTCAGGATACAACTCTGTTTCGCGACCTGGGTGGCGTCAGGCACAGGCATGCCGCTGGCCAACGCGATTATGGATTACACGAACATTTTTATTCGTCTGGGGTGCGGGCGGCGGTTCGATCGTAAGCTTCCCGCCTGGTCAGACTATATTCGCGGCCTGAGGCACAACCCCGATAAAGATGCTGAGTATACGCTGGCTGTCTGGCAATCCCGGCCGCCTGTTGCCCCACCCGATGTGGTGGGTCGTTCGGGCTGTTTCTCATTCAGTCTGGAAACGGATCGGTCCGCACGCATTCATTTTGACCGCACTGACGGAACGGTTTCGCCCCTGTGTGACAGCGAGGTCGCCGCGCGTCAGCGCGAATTGTGCGGTTTACTGGCGCAGATAGTGACTCTCACGCCCGCGGTAAAAACCCTTCGTGGGCTGTCGTGGCTCTACCATCATCACCGCTATCGTCGGCTGTTTCCGCCCGCGTACCTGCGTTCGGCCATGCCGGTCACGGACCGCTACCGTAATATGCCGCTCTGGGGACAGTTTTTGCGCTGGGACGGTAGCCTCAGAGCAGAACGTGCGTCGCACTTGTATCAGCATATTCAGGGCGAGTTTCATCCTTCCCGCCTGGCGACCGGTTTTCCGCTTCAGCCGCTGGCGGTCAGCGCACCGGTGACTGTTTTTCAAGCGTTTTACGCGCGTCGGTAAAGAGGCTGAGTCACCATGTCCGACATGACGCGTTCAGCGCTGAAGAGGGAACCGGTGACGGGCTAGTGTGACAGGAGGAGAAGACGTCGCTTTTTACGTGACAGTGTCACCTTTATAAGCGACTAGCGCCGTGCCATAAAATCCGGAAAGGCCGGAACAGGCAGCACAGATAACACTTTCAGCCGCTGCAACGTGCGAACCTGCGCGCGCTCCAGATGATCCTTCATGCAGGCGGCCGCCAGTTCCCAGTTCCGTTTCAGCAAAAATTCATAGACCAGGCAGTGTTCATCCAGCATGGCACTGTCGACAGGGATACGCAGCAGGTCATAGAAAATGCGCGTGACGATAAAGGGCGACTGGTGTTGTCGCAGTATCTGCATCATCAGCTTGTTACCGGCAGGCTCCAGGCAGCGAATGTGCAGATCTTCTTCCAGGGTTTCCAGTTCAATGGCCGTTAACTGCTTACCCTGCGATTTTTTCGCGTTATCCAGCCGCGACTTCAGCCAGTCGACGTCCAGCCGTTCGCCTGCTTTACGCAGCGCTGCGGGTTCAAGATTGGCCCGGATTTCAAAATGGTCGCCCAGCTCGCGCGCCGTTAACGGACCGGTAAGCCACTGGGAATAGGGTTCTTTTTCCACCAGGCCTTTATCACGCAGGCGCATTAAGCTCTCACGAATCACGCCCCGGCTGGTGGTGTAATAGTGTGCCGCGTCCTGCTCATCCACCTGATAGCAACCAAAGATCATCGCGGTCGACAGCACACCCTGGAGGTGCTCCAGCACTTTTTCACCCGTACTGCGGGTGTCGACCAGTTCCTCATGATGCGCCAGCCCCAACAGTTCGCGCGTCAGGGCAATGCGCACGGGTTCGACGTCCTCATCGTCGCGGGCCACGATAAAGCCCCGGCCTTCAAAGCGGGCAATCCAGCCTTCTTCATGCAGCATACTTAACGCCCGCCTGACCGGTACGCGGCTGGTGCCGAACAGCTGTGCTAACGGACCTTCCAGCAACAATGGCTACAGCCATGAAAACCCGATTGCCATGACGCCCGCGCAGGAAGAGGTGGTGCTGGATCGCAGTATTGAACTGGTGACGCAGCTTGCGGGTAAACGTCCAACCGGTTACGTCGCGCCCTGGTGGGAATTCAGCAATGTGACCAATGAGCTGCTGCTGAAAAAAGGCATCAAATACGATCACAGCCTGATGCACAACGACTTTCATCCTTACTACGTTCGCGTAGGCGACAGCTGGACCAAAATTGACTACAGCCAGCATCCGGACACCTGGATGAAGCCGCTGATGCGCGGCGAAGAGACCGACCTGGTGGAGATCCCCGCTAACTGGTATCTGGATGATCTGCCACCCATGATGTTTATCAAGAAGTCACCGAACAGCCACGGTTTTGTCAATCCGCGCCATCTGGAGGAGATCTGGCGCGATCAGTTCGACTGGGTATATCGCGAAAACGACTATGCCGTCTTTACCATGACGATTCATCCCGACGTATCAGGCCGTCCGCAGGTGCTGCTGATGCTGGAGCGCCTGATTAAGTACATCCAGAGTCACCAGGGCGTGCGTTTCGTCACTTTCGACGAAATTGCCGACGACTTCTTAGCGCGCCAACCGCGTTAAGCCTTTTCCTCTTGCAGAGTGATCACGACATGAGCATCTACAAAAAAAAATCCGTTAACGGCTGGCAGCCCCAGCAGTTAACCACCAGGGATGTCAAATTCGCTACATGGATCGCCTTCTTCGCCTGGATCTTCGCCGTCTATGACTTCATCCTTTTCGGCACCTTGCTGCCGGAGATCGGCGGTCATTTTGGCTGGAGCGAAGTCGAACAGTCTGAAATTGCTACCTGGGTCGCGTTTGGTGAGGCAGTGATCGCTCTGGCCATTGGCCCGCTGGTGGATCGCCTGGGACGGCGCATGGGCATCGTTATTACCGTGGGAGGCGCGGCCCTGTGTTCGCTGCTGACCGCAATAGGGGGATTATGGGGTAAGGGCGCATTGACCGCCATTCGCTCCGTTGCCGGTCTGGGTTATGCAGAGCAAACGGTTAACGCCACCTATTTATCAGAACTCTATACTGCGCTGGACGATCCCAAACTCAACAAACGGAAGGGATTTGTCTACAGCCTGGTGCAGGGCGGATGGCCGGTCGGTGCGCTGGTGGCCTCGGCGCTGACCGCGATTCTGCTGCCGATTATCGGCTGGCAGGGCAGCTTTATCTTCGCAGCCTTTCGGTCGCTGGTGATCGCGCTGCTGGCGCTGAAGCTGAAAGAAACGCCTCAGTTTGAAGTACAGAAGAAAATCAAAACGCTGCGGGAGCAGGGTAAAGAGAAAGATGCACGCCAGGTCGCGGCCGACTATCAGGTTCCGTATGAAGATCAGCCGAAGTCAGGTTTTGCCTCGGCATTTCGCGGCACGGCGTTGCGCTCAACCTTGGTACTGGGTGTTGCCATTTTGCTGAACTGGTTCGCCATTCAGATCTTCAGCGTGCTGGGCACCACGGTAATTACCAAAACCCACGCGGTCTCGTTCAATAACTCTTTATTGATCCTGATTCTGTCTAACCTGGTGGGCTATTGCGGCTATCTGGCACACGGCTGGCTCGGTGACCGCATCGGTCGTCGCAACACCATCGCGGCCGGCTGGATGCTGGGCGGTATCGCCTTTGCCGCGATGCTGTTCTGCCCGGACAACTTTGCCATCATCGTGGCCCTGTACAGCGTCGGTCTGTTTTTCCTGATTGGTCCGTATGCGGCCGCACTGTTCTTTATCAGTGAAAGTTTCCCGACCGCCATTCGTGCTACTGCGGGCGCATTAATTATGGCAATGGGGCCGGTGGGCGCAATTGTGGCCGGTGTCGGCACCACCTCAGTGCTGAGTCAGGGTGGACACTGGCAGGAGGCGGCACTGTTGTTTGGTGCGGTTCCGTGCTTTGTCTCGGGCATCATTATTCTGTTCGCCCGGCCGGTTACGCAACTGAATACGCACATCGCCGCCGCCTCCACTCAACCTCAGGCCTAAGGAAACCCTATGCAGAATGCAAACACAGCCCCGGTTGCCGCGATCAGCGGAGCCGCAAGTGGGATTGGACTGGCGCTGGCAACGCTGTATGCCCAGAGAGGCGTGCGGGTGATAGCGGGCTATTATCCGCAGGATCCCCACGATCCGGCCGTCGCTGCCGCGCAGATTGAAGCGGCGGGCGGTGACGCGCTCTGGCTGCCGCTTAACGTCGGATCCACCGACTCGGTGGACGCGTTTATTGCGCAAGGCGTACAGCACTTTGGACGGCTTGACGCGGTCGTCGCCAATGCGGGCATTCTGCGTCGAGCAGAGATTGAGGAGATGAGCGACGCACGCTGGGATGAGATGCTCAATGTCGATCTGACCGGCGTGATGCGCCTGTTCCGTGCCGCTGCCGCCCACCTTCAGTCGGGGGCCAGCCTGGTTGCGGTGTCGTCGATTGCGGGCGGTGTATATGGCTGGCAGGCGCATGCGCACTATGCCGCCGCGAAGGCGGCGGTGCCCGGCATTTGCCGCTCCCTGGCCGTCGAACTCGCGCCGC
Source organism: Pantoea stewartii subsp. stewartii (assembly GCF_008801695.1). Lineage (GTDB taxonomy): Bacteria > Pseudomonadota > Gammaproteobacteria > Enterobacterales > Enterobacteriaceae > Pantoea > Pantoea stewartii. The sequence goes on along the minus strand of NZ_VZPF01000049.1, from coordinate 22,295 downwards.
GCGGGGTGCGATGTAATGCCATCATCCCCGGGCTGATTGAAACGCCGCAGTCACTGGATAAGGATAATTCGCTTGGCCCGGAAGGGCTGGCGAAGGCGGCGAAGGCGATTCCGCTGGGCCGCGTCGGACGCGCCGAGGAAGTGGCGAAAGTCATCGCGTTTCTCACCAGCGACGAGAGCAGTTACCTCACCGGACAGAGTCTGATTGTCGACGGTGGACTCACCGTTCGCTGGCCGGATTAAGGAGAACCCATGCAACTCAGGATGAAACGTTGTGTAATCAGCGGCGCGGCCAGCGGCATCGGGGCGGCCATCGCGATGCTGTTCGCCCGCGAAGGTGCCCATCTGATACTCACTGACCGCGACAGTACAAAGCTCAAGACTGTGGTTGATCACTGTCGCCAGTCTGGCGTGCCGTGTTTTGGCATTGTGGCCGATGTCGGCGAGGTGGAAGGCGCCACGGCGGGCGTGGATGCCTGCCTGGCGCAGTTCGACGGAATCGATATTCTGGTGAATAACGCCGGAATGCTGACCCAGGCGCGCTGTACCGATATCACGCTGCCCATGTGGGAAGAGATGATGGCTGTGGATTTACGCAGTGTCTTCCTGGCGACGCAACGGGCGTTGCCGTCCATGCTGGCGCAGCGCTGGGGCAGAGTGATCAACATCGCGTCGCAGCTCGGTATCAAAGGCGGTGCCGAACTCAGCCATTATGCGGCGGCCAAAGCCGGCGTATTAGGCTTTACCCGATCGCTGGGGCTGGAGGTGTCCGCAGATAATGTGCTGGTGAACGCCATCGCGCCCGGTCCGGTTGAAACGCCGCTTATCGATGGCATCAATCAGGCATGGAAAACGGCCAAGGCAGCCGAACTGCCGCTGGGACGTTTTGGCCGGGCGGAAGAGGTCGCCCCGGTAGCGTTACTGCTGGCAAGTGAGCCCGGCGGTAACCTGTTTGTTGGCCAGACGCTTGGCCCTAATTCCGGCGATGTCATGCCCTGAGGAGAAGCCGATATGTGCGGCGTTTGTGGTTTACTGGACAGCGGTCCGCAATGGAGCGATGCGCTACAAAACGATCTGCCCCAGCGCCAGTTGCGGTTAAAGCAGCTGGCGCTGCTCAACCGAACGCTTAAACCCTGGCGGCTCACGCTGACTGAGTTTCATGCCAGTTGGGTGCTCTCCAGCCCAACCGGTCAGCAGGTGATGGTGAATTCACTGGACCTGTTGTGGAAAGAGGTCGAGAAGATCACCAAACGCCCGCTTGATCCACTGGATGAAGCCTGGCTGGCGGCGCTGTAAGGCATACAAGAGGAGCGGCTATGCTGCACGATCAAAAACTGCCGCTGCATATTCTGAGCGGTTTCCTGGGAAGCGGCAAAACCACGCTGCTGCCCAGCGGCTGCGTCTGTTGCCAGATTCGCGGCGAACTGAAAACGGCGTTACTGGATCTCTATGAACGGCGCGTGCGCGGCATGCTGCCGCCGTTCAGCCAGGTCTTGCATTACCGCAAAAATCATCCGGCCTGTGTCGTCGCAGACGTTTTGTCATGTCTTAGCCGGTGCCGCAGCAACATGGCCATCCGCTCAGCATAATCGCACACAGACTGCGGGAGTGATGATAAGCCATTCAGGAACGCGACGAAATGCCGGAATTCTTTCCGGTGTTTTGGCGGGTTGGACAAGCCGGAGGCGCGTCAGCATGTGAGCAACCATGACCAAAAACCATTAAAACCCGTATATCTCTATGTTGGTGCGTATAATGTATATTATGTTAAATGAGGTATCCGGTTACGCACTCAGCCAGCCCGTTTACGCCTTTCCTGCCTCACCGCTTCTTTTTGTCCGCTTCTGTACCCACAAATCACAACAACACTACGTAAAAAACGGGCGCTTATCCCTGTGCTGGATTGGCAGATTTCACGTAGCGTTGCCTGGCATAATTCACGTTTAGCTGGCTCTGTTCAGTGTCACCTGTGCCCCGTATTCTCGCGTCAGACGACGCGCCTGGTAATAAACCGATTTCCAGTATGGGTTGTTCAGTGATGAGCGAATCACGCCCTTGCTGGCCGACGCGTGAATAAACTGATTATCCGTATCGTAGAAGCCTACGTGCATGCCGCCACCAATGCGGAAAAACACCAGATCGCCTGGTTGCAGATGTTCCGGTGTGACACGAACGCCCATATGCAGCAGATCGGCTGTGGTGACGCGGTCCATTGGCAGATTGAAACGATCGTGCAAGGTTCGCCAGACGTAGCCCGAGCAATCCACGCCAGACAGCTGTGTGCCGCCCCATTGGTAGGGCGTATCATGCCAGGTGTGCATTTGGTCATGCAACGCCGCGACGATAGGAATCAAATCCGGGTTTTGCGATGCGTCAGCGGCGGCGGTGTCCTCGGGTTCATCTGAATGATGATGACTGCAACCAGAAAGCAGGAGCATAAGGCCGGAAAGAAAAAAGAATGAGGTTTTACGCTTCATCGAATAATCCGCACAGTAAAGATAACAAGGTGAGCAACGCTAAGGGCTTTTATAACCCATTCAATCGCTTATAGAAATATCTACGCTCTGCTTTACTTAACCTTACACTCAAACGGCAGGCTCTCTTTATATAGCGTAAAAAAGCGCACCTGGAAACGGATTTTCGCGAATAAAATAACAACGCTACGCGAAATCTGACGCATAACTCCCCTGCTCTTTTATCAGAATTCACGTAGCGGCGCCTGTTTTTTGTGCTATCCGTTTTCGCTCGAATCCAGACCGCATACCTGCCAGCGCACCGAACTGACCCCTTTCTCCAGACTGATGCGGCTTACAAGACTTTCCAGCTGTCCGGTCATGCTGGGTTGGCCCATCACTTCGGCATTCACTTCCATGCGATGTGGCGGATCCAAATCTTCACTGTGGAGCGATTGCAGGCGCAGGCCGCTGTTGCCCAGGCTGTGCAGCATCAAACTGCGCACCTGAACTTCATCCTGCGCCAGACAAACGATCTGCACTTTGTAATGTTGTACTGCCTCGTCGGCCGACACGATGGACTGGCGATTAATGCCCAGCGCCAGTTCACGCAACAGAATGTTGGCACAGAGAATCACCATGCAACCTATCGCGGCTTCGAGTAACAACCCCATGCTGCACAGGACGCCGACGGCCGCGGTACACCACAAGGTGGCGGCGGTATTCAGGCCGCGAACGTTTAATCCGTCGCGCATAATCACACCGCCACCCAAGAAGCCGATACCGGAAACCACATAGGCGGCAACGCGAGTGGCGTCGGTGGCAATGCCGGGAACACACTGCGTCATCAGAACGAACAGACAGGCGCCGGTGCTGACCAGCGCGTTAGTACGTAAGCCGGTCATGCGTTGACGCAGCTGACGTTCGCTGCCGATGAGCGCACCCAGAATCAGCGCGGCCGATACGCGCAGTAAAAAGATTTTCCAGTCCATGTTAAACCTCTCTCCGCCGCGCGGCAGGCGCAGTACGGAAAAACAAAGATGAATAAAATGGATTACAGCGGGCGTTGATGCAAAGCGCATCACGTCAGGGAAGGATGTTGATACAGCCGCCATCTTAACGTGCAGTTAAGACAGCCAAAACTATCTTACTGCAGAAGCCTGGTGTAATCGTTCGGGACTTGTGTCCAATGTAGGTTGCCTCTTGCGTAAAATTCGCGGCGATTGTATAGCCATCTGAGGGCGGATTTCCACTCAGATGGCGCTTCGTTCAGGATTGGTTTAGCTGGACGGACGTTTAACGGCGCGTTGCGGACGCCTCAACCGGCACGTCGGCGCGGGCCAGCTCCATCCTCACCGGTGTGCTTTTATAGGAGGGAATACCGCTTTTTGTGTCGTAACTGTCTAAGGGAATCAACACGTTAGCTTCAGGGTAATAGGCCGCAACCGATCCTTCGGCCATATCATGCACTGCGATAGTCAGATTATCGAGACGGCGATGAGTGGGATTGCCGTCCGGGTCCAGCGCAATGATGTTAACCTGATCGCCCATGCGAACACCCTTTTTCTCCGCCTCGTTTTCACTGATAAACAGAATGTCGCGGCGGCCTGAAACGCCGCGATAGCGGTCATCCAGCCCGTAGAGCGTGGTGTTGTACTGATCGTGACTGCGCAGTGTCGTCAGAACGAGATCATGACATTTCAACGAGCGCGGATCTTCATTGATGCCGTCCATCACCAGAAATTGTGCTTTGCCCGATGGCGTATGCCAGACACGTTCAGACGCGCCATTCGGTAAACGGAACCCGCCCGGCTGCTGAATACGTTCGTTGAAGTTGTCAAAACCCGGAATCACCGCTTCGATGGCGTCACGAATCAGGCTGTAGTCGCCTGTCAACGTGTCCCAGTCCACGACCGTGTCCGGCAACGTGGCTTTGCCCAGGCCCGCGATGAGCGCGGGTTCGGATTTCAGATGAGGCGACGCCGGATCGAGCGTGCCGCGTGAGGCGTGTACCATCGACATGGAATCTTCAACCGTCACGCTCTGTGCACCAGACTGTTGCTGGTCAATCTCGGTGCGGCCAAGCACCGGGAACAGATAGCTGTGTTTTGCCAGCAACAAATGCGAGCGGTTCAGTTTGGTGGCCATGTGCACCACCATATCCAGCTTGCGCATCGCAGCAAAGGTTTGCTGTGGATCCGACATGGCTTCGGCCAGATTACCGCCCAGGCACAGCAGTGCGTTTATCTCACCATCGCGAATGGCCTGAACGGCCTTAACGGCACTGTGTCCGTGTTTTGTCGGTGGCGTAAAACCAAAGACCGCTTCGATACGCTTCAGCAGGCTTTCGGAGGGAACTTCGGTGATGCCAACGGTACGATCGCCCTGCACATTCGAGTGACCGCGTAACGGACAAATGCCCGCGCCCTTCTTGCCCATATTGCCGCGTAACAGCAGCAGATTCGCAATTTGTTGCACGTTCTGCGTGCCATACTGATGCTGAGTAATTCCCATGCCATAGCAAATGATCGTGCGTTCAGCATTAGCGTAAAGCTGGGCGATATGCTCAATCTGTTCGCGTGACATACCCGAAACGTTAAGAATATGCGCCCAGTCCGTCGCCTCAAGGTCGGCTTTTAAGGCATCCAGGCCCTGCGTATGTTCAGCGATAAACGCGGCGTCAAACACGCCAGGATTGCCGCGGGTTTTGGCCTCTTCATCCATCGCCATCAGGCACTTCATCACGCCTTTAAGCATGGCCGCATCACCGCCGACCCGGATTTTGTAATAGGTTGACGCCAGTTCCGTTGAGCTCAGCGTCACCATCTGTACCGGATTTTGCGGGGCGGTAAAACGCTCAAGTCCCCGTTCGCGCAACGGATTGATCGCGACGATTTTCGCACCGCGTTTCGACACCTCCTGCAACGTGGCCAGCATGCGCGGATGGTTTGTACCAGGGTTATGACCGATACAGATCACCAGATCGCAATGGTCAAAATCATCCAGCTCTACCGTGCCTTTGCCGATGCCAATCGATTCGGGCAAGCCGACGCTGGTTGGCTCGTGGCACATATTGGAACAGTCGGGGAAGTTATTGGTGCCAAATTCGCGGGCAAACAGCTGCCACAGAAAGGCGGCCTCGTTGGAAGCACGTCCCGAGGTATAAAATTCCACGCTGTCGGGATTGTGATAACTGCGCAGCCGCTCACCAATTTCATTGAAGGCGGTTTGCCACTCGATGGGTTGATAGGTATCCGTTACCGGATCGTATTTCATTGGATGCGTCAGCCTGCCTTCGCCTTCAAGCTCGTAGGCGCTGCGCTGCCACAATTCGCTGACCGGGTGGGCCGCGAAAAACTCAGGTGTTGTGCGTTTACTGGTAGCTTCCCATGACACCGCTTTCGCGCCGTTTTCACAGAACTCAAAGGAGGACGTGTGTTTGGGATCGGGCCAGGCACAGCCGGGACAGTCAAAGCCTTTAGGCTGGTTAACTTTAAATAAGGCAATCACGTCCTGTTTCACGGCCATCTGTCAGGGCCCCCCAGCCGCCCGCTGCGCCATCATAGGGTTTCACACCTTCCGTCCTGTTTTGCTCTTTCATTGCTGCTCCAGACTGACTGTTTTTGTTTTTATTAAGCCTGGTACAGTAATCGCAACGGCGCGTGAGAACAGTCGTGTAAAATTCAGGTTAACTTTTGCTAAATGTTTCACCGAGGCGGCAAAGCCAGGCGGCGCGCGAAAATGTTATTCTCCGTCAGCGGTATTTCGACGCTGTCGCCTGCAACGTTCAGAGCAGTACAGTACCTGATCCCAGCATTTTGCCCACTTTTTACGCCAGGTCATGGGTTTATGGCACTGCCTGTAGTAGCGCACAGGAAGCCCCTGTTTATTTCCTTTAAAAGTGTGCATCGTCTGCCTCCTGTCATCAGGTGATAAGTATAGATAGGCCGGGTTGATTGACTTTACGCCAAATAGGATCAGAATACTGTTCCAGTTAAGGACTACGCGACACGGAGTTTATCATCGCCACTTTTCGCGACGTTTATCGCGCCCGTACGGGACGCCGAGCCGGCCTGTTCGCCGCCTCGGCTTTGTTATTAGCCAGCTGTTCGTCGGAACCGCCAAAATCGCTGGTCACGCCCTTTCCGACCGTCAGTAAACCGCCGGTAACCAGCCAACCGGTGCGGGAGAATGTGCCTGTACGCGGCGTCTGGCTGACGACGGTTTCCCGTCTCGACTGGCCACCGATCGCCTCGGTGAATATCCGCGATGAGGCGCTGCGCGTCAGTCAGCAAAAGCGTGCGCTGACCGATAAACTCGACAAGCTGAAAAGCCTGGGAATCAATACGGTGTTCTTTCAGGTCAAACCGGATGGCACCGCGCTGTGGGCATCGAAGATCCTGCCCTGGTCAGACATGATGACAGGCGAAACAGGTCAGAACCCGGGCTTTGATCCGCTGCAGTTTATGCTGGATGAAGCCCATAAGCGCGGTATGCGCGTGCATGCCTGGTTTAATCCCTACCGCGTTTCCGTGAATACCAAACCCTCAACGGTCGCCGAGCTGAACCGCACCCTGTCACAGCAGCCTGCCAGCGTCTTTGTTCTGCATCGTGACTGGATTCGCACGTCGGGGGATCGTTACGTGCTCGATCCCGGCATTCCGGATGTGCGTGACTGGATAACCAGCATCGTGGCTGAAGTTGTAAAACACTACGATATCGATGGCGTGCAGTTTGATGATTACTTCTACGCCGAGTCGCCCGGCTCGCCCCTGAACGACAGTCAGACGTTTATTCGATACGGTCAGGGCTTTGCCTCGAAGGCAGACTGGCGCAGGCATAATACACAGTTGTTGATCGAGCAGGTTTCTCACACGATCAAGCAGCTCAAGCCGCAGGTGGAGTTCGGCGTCAGCCCGGCGGGCGTCTGGCGTAACCGTTCGCACGATGCTGCCGGCTCGGATACGCGCGGCGCGGCGGCCTACGATGAGTCCTATGCGGATACGCGCCGCTGGGTACAGGACGGCTTACTGGATTATATTGCGCCCCAGATTTACTGGCCCTTCTCACGCAGCGCCGCCCGTTACGATGTGCTGGCGAACTGGTGGGCTAACGTTGTTAAGCCAACTAAAACGCGTCTGTACATCGGTATCGCCTTATACAAAGTCGGGGTGCCCGCCAAAAACGAGCCGGAATGGACGATTCAGGGCGGCGTGCCGGAACTGAAACGGCAGCTTGACCTTAACGCTTCCCTGCCGCAGGTCAGCGGCACGATTTTGTTCCGGGAAGACTACCTGAATCAGCCACAAACGCAGCCAGCAGTGAATTACCTGCGCAGCCGCTGGGGGCAACAGCCGTGATAACCGTGGCGGTTGTCGAGGCAGCAACCCCGGCGTTACAGGTCCTGACGGCCCGGCTGTCAGCGGAACTGTCTGCCCTTACTGGCGATGCGGGGACACAGCACTTCAGCGCGCCTGAGGCGGCGACCTGGGTGCTGGCCCGTGACAGCCAGGGCAAGGCAATTGGCTGTGGGGCGCTGGTGCATGTCTCCTCTGAGACAGCCGAACTGAAGCGCATGTTTTCCACCCGCGATATCCCCGGTACGGGCGCGGGCGTGCTGGCCGCGCTTGAGCAGATTGCCCGCGCGCGCGGCTATCGCGCGCTGCGGTGCTCAACGCGCCGGGTGAATACCCGCGCAGTGGCGTTTTATCATCGTTGCCAGTTTCAGGAAACCGCCCCTTACGGCGCTTATGTCGATAAGCCCGCTTCTGTGTGTCTGATCAAAGCCCTCTGACGCAAATCATTAACAAATATTTTACTATTCAGCCCAAAATAGCACTTTTGTCAGCACCGCATTCGCTGCATGGCGTAATATACGTCAATAAACGTAAAGTCCTCCCACACGGAAATGCGCATGTCTCAATACTCAAGTGAAGTGAAAACCAGTCAGCCCGGACTGGCCGCCAACGTTGATGACAGTCAGAAAATTGTGATGTCGATACTGGGCGCAGTGGCCTTTTCCCACTGCTGTAATGACTTTATCCAGGCCATGCTGCCGTCCATTTATCCGCTGCTGAAAACCAACTTCGCGCTCAGCTACGCCCAGATTGGCTTGATCACGCTGATTTATCAGATGACCGCCTCGCTGCTGCAGCCGTGGATTGGTCTTTATACCGACAAACATCCCAAGCCCTGGCTACTGCCGTCTGGTATGGTTGCGACACTCATCGGCATCGGGCTGCTGGCCAGCGCGCCGCATTTCTCAGTGGTGTTGATGGCATCGGCGCTTATCGGCGTAGGTTCAGCCACGTTTCATCCGGAAGCGTCGCGTGTGGCACGGATGGCTTCGGGCGGGCAATTTGGGACGGCACAGTCCACCTTCCAGGTCGGCGGCTATGTCGGTACCGCTTTTGCGCCGCTGGTCGCCGCGATGCTGATCATCCCGCACGGACAGCTGGCGGTGGGCTGGCTGATGCTGATCGCGCTGTTTGCGGTCATCATTCTGTCAGGTATCAGCCGCTGGACGGTGAAGCACGGTCATGCCCACATGAAAAAGCACAACCAGCGGTCACTGCGCGCCCTGTCGTCGCGCGATGTGAAGCTGGCGCTGTCCGTTGTGGGCGTGCTGTTACTGGCTAAATTCACCTATATTGCCTCGATCAGCAACTACTACATTTTTTATCTGGTCGAGCGCTTCCAGTTACCGGTGCCGGAAGCCCAGATTTACCTGTTTACCTTTCTGGCCGCGGTGGCGATTGGGACGCTGGTTGGCGGCCCGGTGGGCGATCGTATCGGACGTAAGGCGGTGGTCTGGATCTCTTTTCTGGGCGTCATTCCCTTCTCGCTCCTGATGCCGCACGCCAACCTGTTCTGGACCGCGGTGTTAACCGTTTGCATTGGTTTGGTTTTTTCATCGGCGTTTGCCGCGCTGGTCGTCTATGCCCAGGAGGTGCTGCCGGGCCGCACGGGCATGGTGGCCGGGATCATGTTTGGCACGATGTTTGGGATTGGCGGTATCGCCGCGGCCGCACTGGGGAAATTTGCGGACTGGTACGGTATTACCACGGTATACAACGCCTGTGGCTTTTTACCGCTGCTTGGCTTTGTGACCTTACTGATGCCTGACACGCGAAACAAAAAAGCGTAAAACGTCCAGGCAGCACCCGGCTGCCTGTTGCTTTCCCTACACGTACCCCATCATTTTCAGCATCGACTGCGCCTGCGTCATCGCTTCCGCCCGATGGGTGATGCCCAGTTTTTGATACAGGTTGCGGATATGGGTTTTGATGGTGGTGGCGGCCACATCCAGCTCGGCCGCGATCTGCTCGTTGCTGTAGCCGGAATAGATTAATCCCAGCACCTGCCCATTCACGTTGCGTCAGCGGGCTGGTGCGGATCAGCTCCGGTACGTCCGGATGGTTCAGCAACCGACTGACAAAGCCTTCATCAAAATGCGCAAACTTGTGGCGGTGGTATTTGTTGATCTCGTTCAGGATGCGCCGCGCCCGATGGTGATCCAGCTCATCAAGTGTATTCAGCTGTAACAGCTGACGGAGCTGCTGCGCCATGGTTTCACCCTGCACAACGAAATGGCTGATAAAACCGGTGCTGCGTGCCAGATTGAGCGCACTGAGTAAAGCCTGCTGTGCCTTTGCGCGCTGATCCGTTTCCCAGTAGATCTGATTCAGCAACAGCAAATTGCGGTTGAGATCGCTCATTAGCTGCAACGCCCGGGCGTTGTCATTCAGCTCGTCCAGAATCACCTCGGCCTCAGTGTACTGCCCCAGCAGAATCTGCGCCCGCGCCACGTTACGCCACTGTCCCTGTAAAAAATGGTTACTGGCACTGGCCGGTTTTGGCGTCTGACGCAGCCAATCACGCGCGCTTTGCAAATCGCCGGTCATCTGCCAGTACAGCACCCGCACTTTATCTGCATTGGCCAGCCAGTCATGATGCCAGCGGCCGTTGTTCAGCAGGTTCTCCAGGCGATTTAATAAGGTGCGCGCGTTATCAAGGTTGCCACGGGCGATGGCGCTCTGCACCAGTAAGCCCAGGCACTGGATCTGCTGCTGCGGCTGAAAACCCTGTAATACTTTCATGCCGTCGCGCGCGGCCTGCTCCGCCTCATCCAGCCGTCCCCAGGCCCATAACAGTTGGGCGCGGATGCGCAGCAGAAACTCATGCAACGGGAAGTGAGACAAATGCTGTGCCTTTACCAGCGCGAAGGCCCGCTCCTGGGTTTCATACGCGGTTTGCAGAAAGCCCTGGGCAAACAGAATCTCGCTTTGCTGAATCAGGCTCCACAGCACATAGTGCCAGGCATCTTCCCGGCGAGCCATATGCTCCGTCTGGCACATCAGCGCCAGCGAGTTACTGAGTTCGCCTTTACAATGCAGAATTTCGCCGTGCACCGAGGTCGCGACAATCCGGCTGTAGTGGCGGCTTTCAGGCAGCGCGTCCAGCGCCAGCATCGCCAGACGCTCGGCATCATCCGCATTACCGTCATTGATCGCCACCTGCGCCAGTAGCGCGTTAAACTCGCCGCGCAGGACCGCATCGATTTCGCAACGGCTCTCCTGTTCAAACCGGGCCAACAGGCTGTTCACCTCTGTGAAGCGGTGCTGGCTCTGCATCAGCCAGGCCTGCAATAACACCAGGTTGGGATGCGCCAGCAGCATACTCCAGGGCAGTGCTTTCAACGACGATTCCAGTAACGGCAGCTCGCTCTGGTTAAACAGAGACCAGGCGTGCTCAATGAGCACGTCCCGCAGCATCTCAGCATCGCCTGAGGCGCGCGCATGATGAATGGCTTCACCCGGAAAGCCCTGCGCCATCCAGCTGGTTGCCGCCGCACGATGCAGGGCGGGAAGCTCTGCAGCCAGCTCCCACTGGCAGCGCTGTTGCAGGAAGCTGCCAAATAACGGGTGATAGCTGAACCACTGGCCGGAATCATCCATGCGTTGCAGAAACAGCCCCTGGCGCTCGATCTCCTCCAGCCAGCGTTGGCCGTTCTCCTCACCGGTGACTTCGGCGATCAGCGCCGCATTGAGCGAACGTAGCAGCGCGCTTTTTAACAGGAAATGGCGGGTGGGCAACGTCACGTTATCCAGCACTTCCTCGACCAGATAGTCGTTTAAGTGACTGGCATTAATACCCGACAGACGTCGGGCCGAATGCTGCGCCGCGCCTGCGCCCTGCCGGGCCGACAGGGCGATCAGCTGCAGAGCCGTTGCCCAGCCTGCGACGTCATCGCACAGGCGCCCGGTTTCGTCGGACGCCAGCGGTGCGGGCAGCCGGGCAGCAAAAAACGCCTGCGCTTCCTGATGGGTAAAGGCCAGTTGCTGGCTGCTGAGTTCCAGCAGCTGTTCGCGCACGCGCAGATTGGCAATGCCTAACTGCGGCAGATTACGCGAGAGCACGACCAGAGTGACGTTTTCAGGTTGATGGCGTAGAAAGAAGCGCATGGCATCATGAATCGCCGGATTGGTGATGTGATGGTAATCATCAATGATCAGCCACAGCGGCTTATGCCATTCCTGCAAATCGTTAAAGAGTTGGGTAAAAAGTGCGTTAAGGTTGACGTACTGCCGCTTCTGCGCCAGCACTTCACTACGGCGGCAGCATCCCTGCGTGGCCTGCTGCAGGGCCGCCACCAGATAATCCGCAAAGCGCTCCGTCTGGTTGTCGCTTTCATCCAGGGAATACCAGCCCAGCTCGGCTTTATCGGCTGCCCAGTGGGAGATCAAGGTGGTTTTACCGTAGCCAGCGGGGCTGGTCACCAGCACCAGGCGATAGTTACCGGCGGCGGATAATTTTCGTATCAGTCGCTCGCGTTTCACCGTGGTTTCATGCCGGACAGGACGGCTGAGTTTTGAGGGAATTAACATAGACGCACGCTTCTCCATTTGCTTCGGCGCATCATTTTTTTACGCTTCGTAATTATTCTTCACACGTTCAGCTATCCCTTCGGATAAAGCAAGCAGACGCTTAAGTGAATCTTCACAAAAGCGAATCTAATCACACTTAAGTAAAACTTTCGGACTTCCCTCAGGCTCTCCACCCTGCGGCTCCGCCTGCGCGAAATTCTGCCGGGAGGAGGCGCGCGCCGAAACGCAAAAGCACACTGTGGGTTATTCCCTTTTCTCCTTAAAACAGGATTTTCGGCTATGACACAGCATCCCTTTGATCAATCGCTTTTTAACGCTGCGCTGGCGCGCCAGTGGCAACAGTTTGGCCTGCAAGAGGCACACGAAATGACGCCGCATCAGTGGTGGCACGCACTGAGTGGTGCGCTGGCTGAAATGCTGCGCGCGCTCCCTGCCCGGCCCGCTTCCGGCGATCAACGCCATGTCAATTATCTGTCGATGGAGTTTCTGACCGGACGACTGACCGGCAATAACTTCCTCAACCTGGGCTGGTATAACGCCGTCACTGCCGCCTTATCGCAATGGGATGTGTCACTCAGTGACGTACTGGAAAACGAGCGCGATCCGGCGCTGGGTAATGGCGGCTTAGGGCGTCTGGCAGCCTGCTTTCTGGACGCGATGGCCACTGTCGGTCAGCCCGCTACCGGCTATGGCCTGAATTACCAGTACGGTCTGTTTCGTCAGCGTTTTGTCGACGGCGCGCAGGATGAACAACCCGACGACTGGCAGCGCGAGCGTTATCCCTGGTTTACGTACAATGCCCGGCGGGATGTCCAGGTGGGCTTAGGCGGCAGAGTCAGTAACGAAAACGGCACAATCCGCTGGCAGCCCGCGTTTTACCTCAAGGGCGAAGCCTGGGATCTGCCGGTGGTCGGCTTTGAAAACGGTGTGACGCAGCCGCTGCGGCTGTGGCAGGCCACGCATGCGCAGCCATTTGACCTGCAAACCTTCAACAACGGGGCGTTTATGCGGGCTGAAAAACAGGGCATGGATGCGGCGAAGCTGACGAAAGTCCTTTACCCTAACGACCATCATCAGGCCGGCAAAAAACTCCGCCTGATCCAGCAGTATTTTCAGTGCGCCTGTTCGCTGACTGATATCCTTCGCCGCCACCTGCAGGCGGGCCGTTCGCTCGACAGCCTAGCCGATTACGAAGTGATTCAGCTAAACGACACGCATCCCACGCTGGCGATCCCCGAACTGATGCGGCTGCTGATCGATGAGCACCAATTCAGCTGGGACAGCGCCTGGACCCTCACCCAGCGCACATTTGCCTATACCAACCATACTTTGTTGCCTGAAGCGCTGGAGTGCTGGGATACCGGCATCGTCCGCGCCCTGCTGCCGCGCCATATGCTGATCATCCATCGCCTCAATGCCCAGCTAAAGGCAGAAGTGGATGCACGCTGGCCGGGCGATGACGCGGTCTGGGCCCGACTGGCTATCGTACATCATAAGCAACTCCGCATGGCTAACCTGTGTGTAATGAGTTGCTTTGCCGTAAATGGCGTCGCCGCGCTGCACTCCCGACTCGTCAAAGAAGAGCTGTTCCCGGAATACGTCGCACTATGGCCTGATAAGTTTCATAACGTCACTAACGGCATTACGCCACGCCGCTGGATCAACCAGTGCAATCCCCGCCTTGCCCGCCTGATAAGCCACACGCTGAAGCGGCCGTGGATCAACGATCTGGACGCGCTCGCCTCTCTGGAAAACTGGGTGGATGATGCCGGTTTTTGTGCCGACTATCAGCAGATCAAGCAGCAAAACAAGCAGGATTTGGCCGCGTGGATTGCTGAGCGGACCGACATTGTCGTTAATCCCGCGGCGATGTTCGATGTGCAAATCAAGCGACTGCATGAATACAAACGGCAGCATCTGACGCTGCTGCATATCATCGCCCTCTGGCAGATGCTGTATCGCGATCCACAGGCGAACCTGTGTCCGCGCGTGGTGATCTTCGGGGCCAAAGCGGCACCCGGTTATGCGCTGGCCAAAAACATCATTTACGCCATTAATCAGGTTGCTGAGGTCATAAATCACGACCCGCGCGTGGCCGATTGCCTGAAAGTGGTGTTTATTCCGGACTATAACGTTTCTGTTGCTGAACGGCTGATCCCTGCCGCGGACCTGTCAGAGCAGATATCAACGGCGGGCAAAGAAGCGTCCGGCACCGGCAATATGAAGCTGGCCCTGAACGGTGCGCTTACGATAGGTACGCTCGATGGTGCCAACGTCGAAATTGCCGAACAGGTCGGTGAAGACAATATCTTTATCTTTGGCCACACCGTGGAGCAGGTGCAGGCGCTGAAGGCCGGGCATTACGATCCTGTTCAGTGGCGCACCAACGACGTCCAACTCGATCAGGCCTTACAGGCGCTGGAAAACGGCACCTTTAGCGCGGGCGATACGCACGCGTTTGACCTGCTGTTAAACAGTCTCGGTCCTGAGAACGGCGATCCCTGGCGGGTGCTGGCTGACTTCCGTCACTATCTGAATGCTCAGCAACGTGCCGAAGCCTTATGGGCCGATAAGCAGGCGTGGACGCGCGCAGCCATCCTGAATACCGCCCGCTGCGGAATGTTCAGCGCGGACCGTGCGATTCGCCATTACCAGCAGCGCATCTGGCAGCGTAAAGGATAATTACAATGACGCCTTTTCATCCACCTCAGGAGACGGGCCGCATAGCAACGGAATATGTGGATGCGCATGGAACGATGCAGACGGTTTCTGCCCTCACGCGTCAGCGTTTGCTGACGGCGATGGCGCGCGAGGCGGCCCCATCCACACCATTGCCCCCCGCATGGGTTATCCCGCAGGGTAAACCGATAGTGTTAACGCCTGTGCTGACCGGTCCCACGCGCTGGCAGTTAACGAGCGAATACGGGCAGCACTGGTCGGGGCAATGTGAGCCGGATAAATCGTTGTGCTTACCGGAACTGCCTGACGGCTACCATCAATTGCGCCTGACGCAAGGCACGCAACGGGTTATCTGCCAGATAATTGTGACACCGTCACGTTGCTATGCGCCGGAGGCGTTGCTTAAGGGGCGCAGGCGCTGGGGAACCTGTGTGCAGCTCTATTCGTTGCGCTCAGCGGGCAACTGGGGCATGGGCGACTTTGCCGATCTGCGGCAACTGGTGAACGAGACCGGTCAGCGAGGCGGCGCCTTTATCGGCCTGAATCCGTTACATGCGCTGTTCCCCGCGCTGCCCGATCAGGCCAGTCCTTACAGTCCCTCTTCCCGGCGCTGGCTGAATGTGTTGTATATCAGCGTGCCCGATGTGGCTGATTTTACGCTGAGCGCCGCCGCACAGGCCTGGTGGCTCACGGCAGAAACACAGGACGTTCTCCAGCGCGCCCGCGCGGCACAGTGGGTGGATTATCCCGCTGTCGCGTCGCTCAAGCTCACCGCACTGCGGTTTGCGTGGGCGCAGTTTTTGCAGCGTGATAAAGAGGACAGTGAGGCCGTCGCATTCGAGGTGTTTATCCTTCAGGGCGGTGAAAGCCTACTGCATCAGGGCATTTTCGATGCCTTACACGCCTGGTTTGTGGGTCAGGATCCAACCTGTCACGGCTGGGATACCTGGCCCGCTGCGTATCAACAGCCGGACAGCGCCGCCGTGCACGCCTTTCGCATCGAACACGGCGATGAGATCCGTTTTTATCAGTGGTTACAATGGCTTGCCGCCCGACAATTTGCGGCGTGCTGGCAGGACAGCCAGCGGCTACAGATGACGCTGGGGCTTTATCGCGATCTCGCCGTCGGCGTGGCCGCGAATGGGGCTGAAACCTGGAGCCAGCGCGCCTTGTATTGCCTGGCGGCCAGCGTGGGCGCGCCGCCGGATATTCTGGGACCGCTGGGCCAGAACTGGGGATTACCGCCGCTGCATCCCGGGGAATTGTATGACCGGGCATACGAACCCTGGATAACCCTGCTGCGTGCGAATATGCGTGACTGTGGCGCACTGCGTATTGACCATGTGATGGCGTTACTGCGTCTGTGGTGGATTCCGGCGGGTGAAACGGCAGCGGAAGGTGCCTATGTGACCTATCCTGTCGACGATTTGCTGGCCATTCTGGCGCTGGAAAGCCAGCGTCACCGCTGCATGGTGATCGGAGAAGATCTGGGTACAGTACCGGATACCATCGTGGCGAAACTGCGTGATGCCGGCGTTTACTCCTACAAAGTGCTCTACTTTGAACGAACCGCTGAACGCGCCTTTCGTCCGCCTGCCGCATGGCCTGCGCAGGCCATGGCGGTAGCCACCACCCATGATATGCCAACGCTGCGCGGCTGGTGGCAACACGACGATCTGACGCTCGGCAGCCAGTTGGGACTCTATCCTGACAACGCGGTGCTGGGCGGGCTCCATCGCCAGCGCAGGACAGCCCGTGCGGCGCTGTTACAGAGCCTGCAGCGCCAGGGTTATCTGAAAAACGGCGCACTGGTGCAGGCCAACAGCCCGCGCATGAGTCTGGTGTTGAATACCGCGCTTCATTGCTTTCTGGCTGACTGCAACAGCGCCCTGCTGGGCTTGCAGCCCGAAGACTGGCTGGATATGGCTTCTCCGGTCAATGTACCCGGCACGGTGGAGACCTATCCGAACTGGCGACGTAAGCTCAGCCTGCCGCTGGAGGCGATGTTTGCCGATGCGCGGATTAACGGGCTGCTGGCGACCATGACGCAGAAGCGCGGATAAGAAAATAATGCGGTCCATATCAACCAAAATACAATGCCGATATGGACTGCTAAATGAATTTGGGTGTTGGCTACGCTTCGTATATGTCATTTCTGTGGCCGGGTTCAATTTACCTTTGGACCGAAACTTGCAAACTGGCAAAGATATTAATCAGATTTATTAATATATTGAGAGGGTGCGATGATCGGTTGCTGTGCGTGTTGCGGTATTGCTTTAAACAGGGGGCTTCCCAAAGTCAAAAACAACGTTGAATATAAAAGTTGCCCGAAATGCTCTGTGACACACGGACGGCAGCATATTTACTTTCAGACGCCTAATCACTTTGGAACCACACCCGCGCGTGAAACGATAAATAATCCTCAAGGTCTTCAAAGTTATTGTGAAAGTTGCAGGCCCGCCTCAGAAAAAGACAACCCATCGAGAGTATTTCAGCATGGCTTAACATGTCATCATTTCGAATAGTCGTTCAATTTTCCGGCCGACATTCGTATTTACTTCTCTGACTGACAAAAAAAGGTGCGCCTCAGCGCACCAGGTGGAGCAAATCAGCACTGCGGAGTGATTACTCCTTGCCTTTAACACTGCTGATAAATGTTTTTCGTGCGGAAGGTGAACCGAGCCGCTCTGCTTCGTCGAGCAGTTTAAGCGCTTTATCAATATTGCCCTGGGCCACTGCCTGCCTGATGCTCTGGTTAAAGTAGCTTTCGGTATCGGTGACAAGGGGCTGAGATTTTGTGTCAGGCGCAGCAGTGGTTTGCGCGGCCTGCACGGCAGGTTGTGTTTGTCCGACCGTCACGGGCGTTGAACGGGAAGCGCCAAACAGCGGCCCGACCAGTATCGAGGAGGCGGAACTGGTGCTGACGTTGATTTTTAGCCTGCCCGAGAGGCTATGGCGGGCAACGGGATCGGGAATATCCGGCACCGCGTGGCCGGTTCCCCTGGCATAGGCTTTTGCCGGATCCAACAGCGTAGTGGTTTGTGTCAGATCCTTTTCTGTGGTGAACACTAACAGATAGATTTTCTGCTGCCCCGGCACGGGCGTCAGTTTCATTACGCCTTCGATCCGGTCAGCGGCCATTACGCCGGGTTGCTGATAGGTAAACCAGCGGCTCGGAAACCAGGCGGCCGGACGGAGATGTTCATCCAGGACAAGCACATTGGGGGCAAATACCTGGTTGTTCTGCACCTCGCTGCTCAGGGTAATGGTCAGCTCTCCCAGCGTCGCAGGCAGGCTGTAAGCCGCGACCGGGCCCGTCATCCCCGGGACATTCCATCGTGAATGGCTGCCATCAAGCACTGTCACCTGAGCGCGTGAAGTATCCATCGGCTGCCAGGTCAGGCTTTGCAGACTCGTTTGTGAAAAGTGTGGTGCGCCAGAGACATCCTGCGGCATCAGATTGATTTCGGCGCGGGCAGTGGCGCTGTGCCCTGCCAGCAGCATTGCGCTCAGGCTCAGCGCTGATCCGACTTTATGCATTTTCATTGTGAACCTCGCAGAACCGGCAGCGGCACCGCCAGGCAATAGCAGCCGCTACCAGAAAAAAAGAATGTGGTTAGAGAATGTTAACCGGGGATCGCCTTACCACCAGATTTCCATCTGAGCGCCAAAGGTCCACTCGTCATTGTTGCCACGACTGTTGGTGAACAGGCCGTTGCCACTGCTGTCACGTGCGGCCAGCGTAGTGAGATCGCCCGCCGCATCTTTGCTGTAGCCCCACTTCTCGTCCCATTTGGCATAGGTCGCAAACAGACGCAGCGCCGGGCGCGACCAGATGCTGTCACCTGCCTGCCATTGCTGGGCAAGCGTGATTTTGTACTGGCCATTGCGCTCGCCGACCTCCTGAGACTTCACGTTGTCATAGCCGACTTCCAGCAGGGTGCTCATGATCGGTGTCCATTTGTACATTGGCCGCACGCCCACGGTGTACCACTCGTTGCCCCGGTTGTTATCGAGGTCGGTGTTCTGGTACATCGCGACGTACATCATGTCCCAGCGCTCTGCCAGCGAGATCGCGCCGTGATCCAGGATCCGGTACAGCCGGCCGTTGTTATTGATATTGCTGCCCTGCGCTAACCCTTTGCCCTGTGACGTCAGCGCGTCCGTGGCGTACTGGAGCACAAACTTGTTGTAGCCCTTCAGCATGCTCTGGGTATGTTCTGCGGTGAACAGCCAGCCATCTTTTGAGGCGCCCTCGTCCAGGCGATAACCGTCACGGGCATTGGCACGACCATAGTCCACGCCCAGCTCAAGCACGCCATTGGGGTTGGTTTCCAGTCCGGCCAGCCGCACGTCAAAGACATCGTCAGCTGTGCTGGTGGCGTAATTGCGGATTCGATCGCTGGAGAAGGTATACGAACCGCCCGCTTCTGAGGAACGGGTTGCCGCAAAAGAAAGCTTTCCAAATCCCAGATCGACATCTTCCAGGCCCGCCCCCGGCCCCGAAATATCCCAGTAGTAGAAGTCGATCATGTGTACATCGTGGCGTTGATAAAAACGCTTACCGGCCCAGATCGTAGAACCCGGCAGCGCATCAATCAGGTTCTTGCCTTTGACATTGGCCTCACGAAACGCCGGTGAGGTGGATTCCCAGTCATTTTGCTGAGAAACCGAGTACGCCACGTTGGTGTCAAAATAGAAGCTCTTATCGCCCTCTTTCCACACTTCCTGACCCAGCTTCAGTTCCGCGTAGGTTTCGCATTCGTTGCCGAGGCGGTATTTACTTTGTGCACCGGTTGCCTGAAAGCATTGCTGCTCGCCGCCGCTACCGGTCCAGCCGATGCCGGAGCGCGCATAACCGGAAAAATCCACCGCCATAAGCGGCGTAGACAGCGTGCCTGTCGCCACGGCCACGGCGAGGGAAAGCTTGCGCAGAGTTAACATTTTCGATCTCCTGAGGTTATTGCTTTTTGTATTTGGCGGGCTCAACACCGGGTTCCTGATGCAGCCTGCGGCACGCGCTTCCGTCCTCGCGGAACAGGTGACAACGCTCGGGCGGCAAGCCAATGCCCATCGTGGTGCCCTCTTTTACCAACACCACGTCCTCCTGGCGGTACACCAGGTTTTGACGGATGGCGGGGATTTGGATGTGGATCTGCGTTTCATGTCCCAGTTGCTCGACAACCTGAACTTCACCTTCCAGCGTAACGTCGGCGATCTCACTGGAGAGAAGGTGTTCGGGAGTAAGCGTCACAGACAGACCGTATTGACAGAATAATTAGAGGTAGTGAGTCGATAGTACAATACTGCAGAATTACCCGAAACAGACTAAAACAGTCTTGGATCGTTGACCTTTCTGCCAGCGCTCAGCTGGCAGAAATTTACTGTTACTGCTCTGCTTTTAAAGGTAACTGCTTCAGAGTACACAGCTGTTGTGTGCTGCTGCACAAAATGCTCGCCCGGTGATTCAGAATGAAGGGCCGGTTGGTTTCTCCGTGTCCGAATTCCGGATAGTAATAAACGGGGTAGTTAACACGCTCTGCAAAATTCTTTACCACTTCTCTGTAAAGGCTTTTTTCAGCATCATCTGCATTCTGGATGTAGAACTGACCAAATATGACGGCGCGGGGATGAAACTTCCTTTTGTACTCAATCTGATGAAGGGTCCGGTCAAGCTGCTTTGCCGTCCCCCCCGTATCTTCAAGCATCATTATTTTGTCCGTATAAGTGCCCTCATATTTTGTGGAGAACAGCGACCGGACCAGCGTCAGGTTACCTCCATCCAGCTTACCGGTAACCGTTGTAACAGCCTGAGGATTCAGCGGCTCTACGCCGGAGTAATCCACTCCGTGAGACAGCGTGGCAAACACCTCATTCAGGCTGCTGTTAAGATTAAGCGTTTTGTTTTTGTCAATTTCATTCATGTCCCTGTTGTAAGCAGCAACAACGCCATGCACGCTGGGCCAGTTCAGTTCATGGTTAACAAAACTGTGAACGGCCGTTACGTCGCTGAAACCGAAGATGATTTTCGGTGTGGATGAGGAAATACGCTTCCGGTTTGAATGGAGAGCCGGGTAAAGGTTCAGAGCTCCTGAACCACCTCTGACAAACCAGAGATAGTGCACATTCCGGTCACTGAGCGCGTCGGTGAGCGTTTTTGCCCGATTCTCATCGGTGTTGACGTAACCAAGCCGGGTCGGCTTCTGGTCAAGATAACGCTGGTCAGTGGCGTAGCACAGGCGGGAGAACGCCTCCTCAATTTCAGGAATGACCTTTTCGTCATACTGCGACGAGCTTGCAATCAGATATATTTTCCCCTTCTGACCGGAACACTCTTTTTTTACAGGCGTTTCGGTCGAAACCGTGTTTTTCTCAACGCGGGGACGTGAAGGGAGCTTACATCCGGCCAGTAAAAGCAAAAGGAGAGGTAACGTAACTCTTATGGCCTTTCTGTTATTTACCTGAATCATATTTATCTTCCTGGGTAATATGTTGAATACTGTCTGCGCTTCCTGACAGCGGTGAATAAAAAAGCCCTGCAGAGAATCCCGCAGGGCTTTTGTCTGCTGAAAACGGTAGCTGTTCAGGGCCTGCCGGCTACCCCGAGGGCAGAACCGGGCCCGACCCGTTTACGTCCGTTTGTTTACGTCTGTCAGCTTCCCTGAGGAAAACTGAGCGGTGCCGGGTGCCTCCCGGTGAGTCAGAAAAAGCCACAACCTGACCCGCTTATTGGCCAAGGCTTTCACCCCGTTTGTGGCTCAGCCCCGCCGCTGAGGGGGATTCACCGCTCGGGTAAAATAACACAACTCCCACGAATTTTTGGTATTACTCTACTTTAAACTGGAACTGAAAAGCGGTGCACAAAACAGTATTCCCATAACGGTGCTAACCGTATCAGCCAGGTCTGGCTGCAGGTGAGCTACCGGTTCTGAGTTCTCACGCCGTGGCGGGAGGCAGGTCAGCTTTCCACGGCAGCAGGTCAGTCAGTCTGTTCACCGGCCAGTCCTGAATATGGCTGAGAACGTAGCGCAGCCACGCCTCCGGCTCCACACCATTCAGCCGGCAGGTGCCGATAAATGAGTACAGTACCGCAGCATGCTCCCCGCCAGCGTCTGAACCGGCGAACAGCCAGTTCTTCCGACCCAGGGCAACGCCACGCAGCGCGTTCTCCGCGATATTGTTGTCGATCTCCGCCCAGCCATTGCTGCAGTACAGGTTTAACGCGTCCCACTGCTTCAGTAGATAGGCGAACGCCTTCGCCGTGTCCGAGTGGCGCG
>NZ_VZPF01000048.1 GCF_008801695.1 Pantoea stewartii subsp. stewartii | reverse complement strand
GTATGATAACCAGCGACGACTGGGGCAGTTATGCCAGAGAGGTTTCGAAGGATAAGCACCTTACGGGCAAGATATTTACGCAACGCATTGAACGTAACAACCTGACGCTTCGCACCCGTATCAAGCGGCTGGCGCGCAAAACAATTTGTTTCTCTCGTTCCATCGAGATCCACGAAAAAGTCATCGGTGCCTTCATCGAGAGGCATATGTTCTACTAATTGGAGTCATCACCCTTTTTTGACTATGTATGCGATACATACCCCAGGGAGGCAGAACTGAAATAGGTTCAGGGAAAGTTAGTTGAGTGTCTTGTCGGGCATGATGATGGGTGTATGTTTTTTCCGGGATGAATACTCTGTGACAGGAAATTAACTCCGCTCTGGTCTGTTGTTCCGCAGGAAATGATCTCTGACTTTTAAGTTGACGCCTGAAAGAACGTTTTTATCCAGAGCGACTGATGCAGTCACAGGTTTCTGTTTCCCGTGCAGGTCTCGTTGCGCCGTAAATATGGTTATATGCCATCATCAACGGCCGGGGCCATTTATTTACGCTCTCAGTCATGTAGGGTCTGAAACTATTTTAATCTGAATGTTGACGGTTCAGATAAATGAACATTAATGCCAGTGAGGTTTGTCATGCAGCTTCGTTCACTTATTTTCGGTGTGACTGCGATTTATTGTTTTTTTATAACCGCAGATGCTGCCGCGGCCATGTACGTCTACCGGCTTTGTTGAATAATAGGTAATCATTCTGTTTTGTCTGCACTGTTTTGGTAGAAAACGCTGATGCCAGACAGAACACCGTCATACGCAAGCATGTAATGCATTGATTTTATGTTATCTGAAACAACCGTTTTCATAGTACCACAGCATAAAATCCATTTATTCAACAAAGCCTACGCAAGCATGTAACGCATTGATTTTATGTTATCTGAAACAACCGTTTTCATAGTACCACAGCATAAAATCCATTTATTCAACAAAGCCATCAGCAGGAAGAAAACGCGCTGGCGGCTGCACAGGGGAATATTGTTCGGGTCGATATTAATGGGCTTTTTAATGAAGTGATCGCCAGTCCGGCGCTTTATGGTCTTACTAACACCGCAGGCATGGCCTGTCCACCGGGCACCTCTTCCGCCGTCTGTACTTCGTCGACAGCGGGTTTCTCATCGCAACAGACTTTTTTGTTTGCCGATCGTCTTCATCCCAGCCCTGCGGTGCATGCCCTGATTGCTGACTACATTCAGTCAATCCTGGATGCACCAGCCCAGGTCGCGGTACTGACGCAGGCACCGCTGACGATGCTGCAGGATGTGCATAACACGCTGGACAGTCATCTCCAGCAGCAGCGCAGGCAACCCGCTGAAGCCGGAGAATTCACTGTGTTTGGCGGTTACGCCGGTCAGCACGCGCGCAACAAAAGTGATGTTTTTAATGATGGCGACACAGATACCGCAAACCTGTCAGCCGGCATGGGTTATCAGCTGACCGACAACCTGCAGGCAGGGGCGTTGCTGTCAACGGCCAGCCAACGACAGCATCCCTCTGAACGTTATGATTACCGGCTGCACGGCAACATGGTGGCACTCTGGAGCCAGCTACAACTGATAGACAGACTGTGGGTCAACGCCGATATCCATTATGCGGATCTGGATTACGACAGCATTGAACGTCAGATAAAACTTGGCCCTGCGGTCCGCACTGAACAGGGCAGCAGTAGTGGAAAGCTGATGGGCACGCGGGTTCAAACCGGTTGGGATTTTCCCTTAAACGAGACGATTACCACGGGGCCTGTTGTCAGCTATGCGCTGGATTATGTGCGGGCCGACGGTTATCAGGAACGCGGCGACAGCAGCAGTGCGATGCGTTTCTCCGATCAAACACGGCATTCACAAACTGGCGCAGTGGGGTGGCGCATTGATACCCAGGGATTAGGAATCAATCCCTGGGCACAGGTCAGTTATAACCATCAGTTTGGCGACACGGATACATCGGTGAGTGCAGGTCTGAAATCGACACGAACGGCTTTCCGACAAAGCCGTTCGAATCAGGATAAAGACTGGGCGGATATAGCTGTAGGGGCCAATGTCCCCATCGGCGACGCGGTTAGCGCTTTTGCCGCTGTGTCGACGGTGGCGGGCGCGCGTGATTATCATGAGGTCACCTGGAACCTTGGCATGAGCGCGCGGTTTTAGCACCTGTCCGGTGCAGGCCTATGAGCGTCGCATCGATCAGGCCCGGGTCAGCGCCATCGAAAAAGGCGCGGGATGAGACTGATGTGTCACGTCGTCTGCCTGCACTTTCAGGTTCAAAACGCAGAGGATATGGCCCGATTTTACTGGCCGATGAAGGGGCCAAAAGTTTAATGCCTTCTGCTTCGCAAGCGAGAGCGGGTAAGGTATAGTGCGCGTTTTTGGAGGAACCATGCTGACGCATTCATCAACACGACTCAATAAATACATCAGTGAGAGCGGAATCTGCTCCCGCCGCGATGCCGATCGCTTTATCGAACAGGGCAACGTTTTCATCAATGGTAAACGCGCAGCCGTTGGTGCCCAGGTTTTTGCTGGCGATGTCGTAAAAGTGAATGGTCAGCTGATTGAGCCTCGTGATGAAGATGATTTGGTGCTGATTGCGCTGAATAAACCCACAGGCATTATCACCACAATGGAAGAGGGCGAACGCGATAACATCAGTGATTTTGTTAATCACAGTAAACGCGTTTTTCCCATCGGTCGTCTCGATAAAGATTCGCAGGGACTTATTTTCCTGACCAATCATGGCGATCTGGTCAATAAAATTTTGCGTGCAGGCAATAACCACGAAAAAGAATATGTCGTCACTGTTGATAAGCCCGTTACCGATGAATTTATTGCCGGTATGGCAGCCGGCGTTCCCATGTTGGGCACGGTAACCAAAAAGTGCAAAGTGAAGAAAGAAGCACCCTACGTGTTTCGTATTACGCTGGTACAGGGGCTTAATCGGCAGATCCGTCGTATGTGCAAACACTTTGGGTATGAAGTCACCAAACTGGAACGCACGCGCATTATGAATGTAAATCTCAAAGGTATTCCTTTGGGTGAATGGCGCGATCTGACGGATGATGAATTAATCGAACTGTTTAAGCTGCTCGAAAATTCCACTTCTGATGACAAATCGGCAAAAAAGACGCCGCAGAAAAAATCTCCTGCAAAAAAACCAGGGAATAGCCAACCTAAATCGGGCGTAAAAGCTGATGATAAGCCCGCTTCACGCAAGCGATTTACGCAGCCGGGTCGCAAGAAAAAAGGGCGCTAAAAAGCGAAATGATAAACGGGCGTCAGATAATCGTGAGTGAGTATTGCCCTGAATGGGCGAATCATTTCTCTGCTGAGGCGGCTGTGTTAGCGGCGAGATTGGGTAAACACCTTGTCGCTATTCATCATATTGGTAGCACTGCGGTGCCAGGATTAGCGGCCAAACCGATCATCGATATTTTGCTGGAAGTGATTACTCATGATTCGTCTGACATTACGTCAGCGTTGTGCGCCTCTGGCTATCAGGCGCGTGGCGAAAACGGTATGTCAGGAAGACGCTATTATACCAAGGGCCTTCAGGGCCGCCGTACGCATCACGTCCATGCTTTTATCCAGGGCAGTCCAGATATCATCCGGCATCTGGCGTTTCGGGATTATTTGCGAAAATATCCAGACATCCGCGACAGCTATGCGGCAGTGAAATACGCCGCGCAACGTGACTGCCGGGGGGAGAGTAACGTTTACTGTGAATTAAAAAATGCGTTTGTTCAGACCCATCAGCAACGCGCACTAGCCCTCTATCCCTTCTGAATTATCTCTCTGAACGCGTCTTTATTTTCCTTTTGCAAAATTTAGCCTTGCCTGCACATTCAATGATGCAGCCTGATGCTTATGGCTACAGACGGCATCACAGAACGATAAGTAAGACGGTGCCCAAAAGGAAAGCGCAACGTCGCATAATCAGATGACGGCACCTTTTCAGTAGTAAAATGGCATGGCAGGATACGCTAAATTACAAAGGAGTGGGCCTGATGTTACTGAAAGGTATGAATGATCCGTTGTTCAACGCGTATCAGCATCCCAAAGCAAGGCTAATGATAAGTCGTTTCAGAGGATTAGCCGGTGACCGGCGGCTTAGCGACTGGCAGGTATTTTGTATTCTGGTCAACGGCTTTACTAACTACTGGTATGTGCATTCAGGCAATTTCACCATCAATGTCACCTTAACCAAGACGCGTCAGTTCGATTTTATGCAGGATTTTTTGCATTTCACGGTGACGCTGGATGGCCTGTTAAGCGACGAGAATTTCCGCTGTCCCGACTTTATTTTGCCCCATTATGATGTGCCTTATGAATTTTGCCGTTGGCGGAGTAAACGTGGCTACGATTCGCAAACCACCTATGTGGGCAAACATGGTGTGAAGTCCCACAAAGGCCTGTTCATTGCAACTCATGATCCGATCAGAGATGAATATCAGATGAAATGGGAAGGCATTATTACGGTTTTTGATAAAGCCTTTTTTAAAATGGGAAACTTCAACACCACCTGCGATTTTTTAATCAACGATATTACCAAGACTATCCATGAGGGCGTGGTGAAACATCTGAGCCTGTATCGCGATCTGTACCATTATCTGTTTCCCTCACCCACAGAAGCGCGTATCCAGGCTCGTGATACGAAACGCCATCTGGCCAGAAAATAAATACCAGCAGGATAGTCCACGAGTACAGAACGGGGAGAAAACGCTTATCCCGGTAACTTCCATTTCAGCCAGGGATCGAGTTCCGTTTCTGTCATAGGTTTAATGTTGAAATATTCATAGGTAGCCTCACTGTTATCTGAGGTGACCACAGAGGCGGGACGATCGCTGTGGGCTAAAACAAGGAGGTTGAGCTCTTTGAGCGTCGTAAAAATACTGTGTGCGATAAGTCGGGAAGTAATATTTGCATGAATTTGGTTGGCCAGTGTTTTATCCAGTTTTATAACATCAGGCGGCATCCCGCGCAGATAGCGTATTTTGCGATAGCCTTTCGCGATATATTCCCATGTCATTGTGAATCCCATACGTCTTAGCATTTCCAGGCCCAGCATGGCTGAGGGGCTGTCAATGATATGCTCTTTTTGAACGATTTTGATGACCAGCATTGACACAGGTAAGGTTGCCTTAAGCATTTTTTCCGCCAGCTTTTCTGCAAACGCCCGATCTGTCACATCCCGCTCATGAATACTGATTGTGACAGGTAACTGAATAGGATGATTACGTAGACGTTTAAGCCGGGCAATAGTGCTGTCAATCAGCCAGGTCGTGAGTGTTGTGCCCAGCTCAGTCCCAACGGCCAGTGAAGTAAAGTTATCGGCTGCCAGCTCTCCACGTTGGGGATGATGCCAACGGATCTGCGCTTCGAGGCCAACCGGTTTACCACTGAGCAAGCACACGTTGGGCTGGAAAACCAGATACAGTCCCTGGTTGCGCCGCAGCGCGTCTGCCAGATCACGCATTAAGGTGAAATCAGCGGGGGAACTCGCGTCTTTAATTCCATCACTAACAGCATCACACAGACGAACGGACGGACCGCTCACGCGTTCCAGCGGGCTTTGTTGAATAATAGGTAATCATTCTGTTTTGTCTGCACTGTTTTGGTAGAAAACGCTGATGCCAGACAGAACACCGTCATACGCAAGCATGTAACGCATTGATTTTATGTTATCTGAAACAACCGTTTTCATAGTACCACAGCATAAAATCCATTTATTCAACAAAGCCGTTCCAGCGCATTGACTGCCTGTCTGAGAGCGTCCTGGGGGAAGGTCTGGCCGGCGATAAAGTCGATCTGCGCGGTACAGGTCGCCAACGCCATAGTGAGGCCGTCGCCCATATCGGCATGAATCCCGTTTAACCGTTCCTCAACCCATTTTGCGCTAACGTGGCTTTCTGCACGGGTCAAAATCGCAAAGCGGCCAGTCGCGATCGTGTAAATCGACTCACCACTGGCAGGCCGAAGACGTAACCTTAACAGGGTGGCGACATCCTTAAGCAAGGACTCCAGCGACGCCATGCCCAGTGACCGGGACAGGTCGTAGGCGCGTGACATATCAATACAGTCGATAAGCACCAGACGGCGCAGTGCCGTGTCATTCAGCGTGGCAAGATGCAGAATGTCGCGAAAGAGACGTTCCCGATTGGCCATGCCGGTAACAGGTTCGATAAAGGCCGCCGAATGCCAGGCTTCAAGAAAGGCAACAACCAATCCAGCCAGTGACTCAATGATCTGTTTCTGCTGGTGGCTAAAAGTCCGTGGCACCGTATCCGTCAGGCATAGCGTTCCCAGTATCTGTCCATGAGCGTTTTTCAGCGGCGTACCGACATAAAAGCGAATATAAGGGGCATGGACAATCAAAGGGTGATGGGCATAACGCGGATCAAGTCGGGTATCGGGTGCAATGACCGTCGCATCACTTTCGACAACATGTCGGCATAAGGCCTGTTCGCGCGTCGTGTCACTCAGCTCAATATTGTAATTGGCACGCACACTATGCTTATCGTCATTTAAGACAGCGATATAACTTCCATTAATACCAACTAACTGACAGGCCAGACGTAAAAACTTTTTCAGCACCTCATCCCGGCCTCTGTCTGAGAAGCGCAGTGACTGTGTTGTTCTGGTGCGGTGATATTCCTTGTCGCCAGGTTCCTGAGCCATTGCCGCTCCTGCCCATATGCTGAATGATATTGCAAAAAATAATTGTACGTTGATTTTAAAAAATAAAAGCCAATCACTATAAAAGGCGAAAGCAATTAATGCGTTGCGATATTAAACCGTCATGGAATAACCGTTTACGTCCCGGATGAAGGCCGTTTATTTTTTGAGTTAATGCGTATTGATTAATACGGCAGGTGAGGAAAGAACAGAAACCCTGAAGCCTCGAACGAAGATTTTATTTTCGCTTACGCTTTTTTATAAGGCAAATTTCTGGCTGCGATACATTTCCCGACGTTCTCCGTGCGGCATGTCGGGCCGGCTTCAGGTGGATAAATCTGCAAACCCAGAAGCGCGGGTCACCGGCAGGTGGGTTAAAACCTTTTAAAACATAGAGTTAAAAAATAAATAAAAGCGCACTCATTAGCAGTTAAAAAATATCTCTTTTAAAAGAGGTCAGGGCAGTAATCGTTCCCCGCTGAAAAAGTAACGATAATTAATGAGAAGCCGATCCGGGTTTACTTTGTGTTATTTTGTCTTGCGCGCCATCACTGTTCCTCCCTGATGCAATTTAATGTAAATTATTGCGTCAGTCCGCGCACCGAGACCTGCATGTTAAAGGAATAACTGATAAGCTGACGACTACACTCACGTTGATGTTGGAGATGCCCTTTGCTGACCACAATAATTTATCGCAGCCATATCTCGGATGACGTTCCTGTTAAGACGCTACCCGGAATGGTGGATGATGCCAGCATACTGAATGCATCTCATGATGTGACCGGTATTCTGTTGTTCAATGGCACGCACTTTTTCCAGTTACTGGAAGGCCCGGAAGAGGGCGTGCTGGCCATTTATCAGCGCATTTGTGCTGATCGACGTCACCATAACCTGGTCGAGTTGATGCGTGATTATGCGCCCTCGCGTCGCTTCGGTAATGCCGGCATGGAATTGTTTGATTTACGTGAGCATGATCGTTCCACTGTGCTTCAGGCGGTGCTGGATAAAGGCACGTCGAAGTACCAGTTAACTTATGCTGACCGCGCGTTGCAGTTCCTGCGTACCTTTGTTGAGGCGCGTGAGAAAGAGAATTACTTCGAGGTATTGCCCTCCGAATACTGGGAATTCATTCGGCTTTGTTGAATAATAGGTAATCATTCTGTTTTGTCTGCACTGTTTTGGTAGAAAACGCTGATGCCAGACAGAACACCGTCATACGCAAGCATGTAACGCATTGATTTTATGTTATCTGAAACAACCGTTTTCATAGTACCACAGCATAAAATCCATTTATTCAACAAAGCCAATTCATTCCGGAAAGCACCACTGCCAGCAAGGTGACGCCTTCGGTATCGGGTATTACTTTCCGTCCCGTCGTCGATCCGCTTGCCCGTCAAGTGACGGCGATTGAGGCGATAGCGGACGCACGGCTTCGTCGTACTGAACAGCGCGATTCGTCAAAGCAGTTACATGATGCCGATCTTGACGCGGTGATTACAGCGTTCAGGATGGCCGGGCGGGCCTGCCCGGACGAGATGACGCTGTATGTCAGTCTGCTGCCTATGACGCTGGTTGTCGTACCTGATGCGGTTCAGACCATTGTTGCGGCCATAAATGCTGCAGGACTGGTCCCTGAGCAGGTGGTCATTGGTGTCAGCGAAACGGAAGTTATTTCACGCGTGGAAGCTTTTTCGGTTGCCGTCAGGGAGCTTAAGGCTGCGGGCATCAGTCTGTCCGTCGATAATTTTGGTGCCGGTTCCGCCGGGCTCTCGTTATTGACACATATTCAGCCCGACCGGATTCGCATTGACTCAAGTATCACTTCCGATGTTCACCGCAGTGGTCCGAAACAAGCCGTGGTTCAGGCCATTATAAAATGTTGCTCTGCCTTAGAGATTACGGTCATTGCTGCCGGCATCGTGAAAGCGGAGGAGTGGATGTGGCTGGAAGCAGCGGGCGTGATTAATTTCCAGGGCAGTTTATTTGCTCCTTCAGGTGCGCTCCATTCAGACGCAGTGGCCTGGCCGGAATATCGAAGCGCGATGTAAGGTCCGGTTAATATTATATGTCACGATAAAGACATCGTATCACTCGCAGCATGGACCGCTGCCGTTTTGATTGCGTCAGCAGTGCTCCAGATACCGCATTCAACCTGTCCCGACTTCACGCCTGAATCAGTCATCTCGCCTTTCACATCAAATTTTTACCGTCCTCGTTTCAGACGAAGTGGGGCGAAACCTTATATTCATCTAAGAGCATTAACACGCCGTCGCTCGCTGAGAAGTCATGCTGAACAGAATGCTTTCGCGATGAGAGTATGCATGGCGAAGGAAAGCGGATCACCATCATTTTAGTCGTGCAGTGAGGAATCCAAAGGTATTTACTCACCCGTGAGCTGAGTTAATCATCTCTTCAGATATTACCTGGACAGAAAAATCGCACTTTGCGATCATATCTGCATGATCCAAAAAAAGAAAACGCCCTGGTCAATGTGAAGATGAAAGAAAACAGTCGCTTAGAATCGATAATGAATTACCTGAAAGGAAATAATCTGGTAACGGTTGAACAGCTTGTTTCGGTCACAGGCGCTTCTCCTGCCACTATCAGGCGTGATCTGATTAAACTCGATCAGGAAGGAGTGGTCAGCCGCACGCACGGGGGCGTAACGCTTAACCGCTTTATTCCATCGCAGCCGACCACGCTGGAAAAATCGTCACGGAATCAGCCTGAAAAACATGCTATTGCGCGCGTTGCAGCCACCTTCATTAAAGCAGGCGATGCTGTAATCCTTGATGCAGGGACGACGATGTTTGAGCTGGCCCGGCAAATTACCCATATGCCGCTACGTGTGATCACCAATGACTTACATATTGCGCTGTTCCTCTCCGAGTTTAAGCAGATTGAAGTAACCATCATTGGTGGGCGAATCGATGAAAGCAGCCAGTCCTGCATTGGCGATCACGGTCGAAAGATGCTGAACAATATCAATCCTGACATTGCTTTCCTGAGTGGTAATGGATGGGATATGACGAAAGGCGTGACATCGCCCACGGAAGAAAAAGCGGCTCTGAAACACGATTTGATTATCAATGCGAGGCGACGTGTTTTGCTGGCAGACAGTTCAAAATACGGTGCCTGGTCTCTTTTCAATGTGGTTCATCTGGATGCGCTGACGGATATTGTCACTGACGCTAATCTGGACGCAGACGTCAGGAAAGCGCTCCTGTCCAGCAGCGTGCCTGCGTTGACTATCGCTCATCCTGCCTGAGTTGCCTGCATTATTTTGCCAGTAACAACTTACAAAAACTGATGGGCGCAGAAGCCGCAACGATGTGGCCCAGAGAAATGTGGTCAACCCGCGTTTTCTGACTCGCCCGGTGGCAGCTGAAAGCGGTGATCGCGTGTTGTGATGATTGGGTCTCGCTTAAATCACGCGCTTGTCGCATCACATCAGTGATTCAGTAAGTGCAGAGCCGGGACAGATGCCAACAACCACAATGGACGGCATCGGTATGCGTTGACGATGAAAAGTGACCGAATCGCTTATCTTTCTGCAGAGCGGGTGGTCACGCCACACGCATCATGGCAGCGCCAGGCAGTGTCTCAAATCAAACTAAACATGGATAGATGAAGTGTTGATGCTACGGGGTGAAGAGCAGGGCTGACTAAGGGAGTATCAGTGTGTAACATGAGTCTCGCAGCGTTGACATGAATGAAGGTGAACGGGGGCGTGCCAGGACGGGGATTTACAGATGTGTAAGTATGAATGCGTCACAACGGTTATTCTTCCATTGATGGTCTGAGGTAGAGCGGCGTATCGCCTTCTTCGTAGTGTTTCGGATGCCACACCATCGCGCCATTTTCATCGCCAATAAACGTCATACCTAATGGTTCAATGATCGCATAGGGCTGTGCGAACGCAGCACGGTAAACCCGTATCTCTTTCGCCATTGCCACAACCTGATCTGAAAATTCGTCGGGGTGGCTGAGAATGTAATTCAGTTGATCGTCAGTCAGCATACTTCATTTCCTGAGCAACCCAGACCTGCTGGCGCCAACTGGCAGGGTTGTTTAACCTGTTAATCGAGTTCAGCATTGGCATTGTTCCGCCAAGGCAATAAGTGTACCAATTATCAGCGTGTCAGCCCATCATTACCGTCAGGACGTCGTTTAATAAGCGAAAAGAAAAGCTGTTCAGCATACCGTAGCCGGCGATAGCGGGCTAACGTCCATTTCCTTATGCTTTCAGCCAGAAGTCTGCTGACATTTATCGTGTCTGCAGACACTAAGATGCCTGAACTGTTCTGTATTCCTCGCGCCATCACGAAGCCCCCGACCGTGTTTGTTAATCTTTGCTTCCATAACTTTACATTTTGCATTTAATTAACGTCTGTGCCGTCAGGATGTTTTGCCATTATTAAGTTCTTATCTCTGACAGAAAAGCTTAAGTAATATTTCATAACGGCAGTCTTACAGGCGCGCAACAGGTAATAACTGAATGCGCATTCATTACTGAGAGAGGCAGCCTGTGGCAAGATGAAGCGTCGGGAGAAAAAACCGCTTAATGTGGACCAATACCCTTAATGGGGTAAGCTGATCGATTATTGTGCCTGAACATTGACAGCGATGTCGTCTCCTCACCAAAAGTGCCGCCTGTGTGTCGGGCATAATGCAGAACGTTGTGACATTTACGGTTAAAAATGACTTAAAACCTTTTCTTGCATGTTATACAGTCTCGCATGGCCTCTTGTTTGCTATAAATTGTCGGTCAATGTGGCGCTAAATATTTAAAATTAGGCTAAATTGTTTTCTGCGTTTTGCACCCGCACATGGGGAGGCTGTTGTGCACGATAATCAAAGTGGCAATGAAGAAAATCGTCTTAAAGCGGTTAAAGCACTTTTGTCACCTGATGTAACCAGGGATGAGGTGCTGGAAAAATTTGTACAGCTTGCCGCGCAGGCACTCGGCATTTCGGGCAGTTTTATCTCAATTATTGACGACAAAAATCAATACATTAAAGTTTCCCGCAACTTTAATCTTAAGGCGTCGTCACGTGATGTTTCCTTATGTCGACATGTTATTGATGGCGACGGCCAACTGGTCATTCAGGATACACTGCAAGACAATCGGTTCTCTTTCCATCCGTTAGTGGAAGGCGAGCCGCATATCCGCTTCTATGCGGGCGTGTCATTATGTAATGTTGAAGGGTTGGTTCTGGGCACGTTATGCGTCACAGATACGCAACCCCATACCTTTAACGATGCGCAACTCGAAACCTTAAAGTCGTTAGCGAGGCTGGTCACCTCATTTCTGGATGCCTGGAATCTGGCCAGTTTTACTGACCTGATTACGCATCTTCCTAATCGCCCGCGGTTGTTGCGTGATATGCAGCAGCTGGCCGTGAGCAATCCTGATCGACGCTTCCGCCTTATTCTTATCGACTGCATTGATATTCCGCATGCTTATGAACTCTCGCGCACCTTTGGTATCGCGCCGGTAGAAAACCTGCTCCGGCAAATCGCCGGCCTGGTCAGTGCGCGCCTCGAACTTGAGTCCGATGATATGCTTTATTCATTTGCACCGGGTCGGTTTACCCTCATCCAGCCCTATCTTGAAGGGTACACGGCACAAAGCACGATTGATGTTCTCAAGAATTTGAAGGCGGATTTAGCGGACAATATCACGATCGATATCGACGTTTATGCAGGTGAAACAGAATTTGTCTCCCGAGAGATAGATGCCAATGAAATCGTTCGTCAGGCGGTAAGCGCACTGCATGAATGCATTTATCAGAATTGCGGTGCCATGACCTTCGATCATGCTTATGATTCGCGCCGCACGGATGATTTTCTCATCATGAATGATTTGGCACAGGCGCTGAAAAAAGACGAAGGTCTTTATCTGGCTTATCAGCCCAAAGTGTGTTTAAAAACCGGCAAAACCGTGGGGCTGGAAGCGTTGATCCGGTGGCATCACCCGGAACGAGGCGAGCTGTTCCCTGCCGATTTCGTTCCCCTGGCTGTAAAAACAAACCTGATCTCGGTGCTGACGGACTGGGTCATCGATCGTGTCATCGTTCAACTCAAAACGTGGAAACAGGAATATCAGTTAATTCCTGTCTCAGTTAACGTCAGTGAACGTGACTTTTCACGCCCCGGCTTTGCGGCAGATTTGGCCAGTAAAATGCAGGCTGCTGATTTGCCTACGTCCTTTATGGGCGTGGAGTGCCTTGAAAATGAACTCATTACAGAAAGCCATGTTGCTATAAACGGCCTGGAAGCGCTGAGAACCGAGGGGTTTGTTATCTCTCTGGATGATTTTGGCACAGGCTACAGCAACATCAGCTATTTACAGGAAATTCCCTTAGACGTTATCAAAGTTGATATGTCTCTGATTAACCGCATGGACAACGATCAGGCGTCCAGAGTGATTGTCAGAAGCATTATTTAGATGTTGAAGGAGCTGAATTATACGGTTCTGGCGGAAGGGGTCGAAACCGAAGCGACGCTGAGTCTGCTGAAGCAATATGGTTGCGACCAGATTCAGGGCTATTTTTTTTCTAAACCGCTGCCAGCCAGCGAGATTGAACACTGGCTGCTGCAAAAATAACCGGAACAGAAGGCGACAGTATTATCTGTCGCCTTATCCCTTTAAATGCTTCACCGCCGTCGCGTCTGGCCACGTCTCGTGGCTGCACACCGACTCAATCCAGATCGCGGCCATTGCTGGCGATGACTTTCTTATACCACCAGAACGATTTTTTCCGGCGTCTTTCCAGCGTCCCGTTACCGTGGTCGTCCCGATCAACATAGACAAAACCATAGCGCTTGCTCATTTCACCGGTCGAAGCCGCCACCAAATCAATGCAGCCCCATGTGGTATAACCCAGTACGGGAATACCGTCGCCAATCGCGTCAGCCATGGCGCGAATATGCTCACGCAGGTAGCTGATACGATAATCGTCTATGATTTCGCCTTCTGGTGTTAACTCGTCACGTGCACCCAGACCGTTCTCGACTAAAAACAGCGGTTTCTGATAGCGGTCGTACATCATATTCATGGTGATGCGAAGTCCAAGCGGATCAATGCCCCAACCCCATTCACTACGTGCGATGTGCGGATTAGTCAGCGATTTGACGACATTGGCTGCGCTGCTGTTCTGGTCATGCATATCAGCAGATGCGCAGCGAGAGGCGTAATAACTGAATGAAACAAAATCGACAGTGTTTTTAAGGATCTCCGCATCGTCTTCCGCCATAACGATCTCAATGCCTTTCTCTCGAAACAGACGCGCGGAATACGCTGGGTAGGCGCCCCGTGCCTGCACATCGATAAAAAACAGATTTTCACGATCCTTTTGCAGTGCCGCCCAGACATCGTCGGGTTTACTTGACCAGGGATAAAAATTGCCGCCTGCCAGCATGCAGCCTACCTGGTTGGCCGGGTTGACCTCATGAGCAATTTTCGTTACCAGCGCACTGGCAACCAGTTCATGATGGGCGGCCTGATATTTAACCTGCTCGGTATTTTCACCCGGTTCAAACACCAGCCCAGCGCCTGAAAACGGACTATGCAGCATGATGTTAATTTCATTGAAGGTAAGCCAGTATTTCACAAGGCCGTCGAATGCCTCAAAACAGCTTCGTGCATAGCGTGCGAAAAACGCGATCATTTTACGATGACGCCACGATCCATATTCCGTTACCAGATGCATCGGCACGTCAAAATGGCACAGCGTCACCAGTGGCTCAATGCCATAGCGACGACATTCGGCAAACAGATCACGGTAAAACGCCAGCCCCTGCTCGTTGGGCGTTAATTCATCCCCACGAGGGAAAAGTCGGCTCCAGGCGATAGAGGTGCGAAAGACGGTGAATCCCATTTCTGCCATCAGCGCAATATCTTCGCGATAGCGATGATAAAAGTCGATAGCGGTATGGCTGGGATAAAATTCATCATCGCGCAGTGTGACGCGTTTTTCCTGCCCCAGTTTCACCGGCATGCGTGCCGGGCCAAGCGGTAACATGTCAACGGTCGTTAATCCTTTCCCGCCTTCAAGAAAGGCGCCCTCTGACTGGTTTGCGGACAGGGCACCGCCCCATAAAAATCCTTCCGGGAATACTGACTCAGACATGACATCCTCTTTGATACTGTAATCATTAATTAACTGGCGTTAACCGCGTTCGCTTTTTCTGCGGTGACGACGGACGAGGGCGCAGACGGCTGGGTCGTTTCAGGGATATCTTCAAACCTCAGAATGAGAGTAAGAATGAACGACAGCACGACAGAAAGCACCATTACCGCCACGACCCAGACAATCGACAAGGGGTTGGACGGATCAAAAAACTGCACGCTGGTAAATAATCCTGGCGAAGCCATTGAATGGCTGGCAAGCCCGCCGATTCCGGCAACGGCACCGCAGATAAAGCCACTCATCAGGCTGGCGATTAATGGGCGTTTCAGGCGCACGGCGACACCGTAAAGAGCAGGCTCAGAAATACCGGCCACAATAGCGGAGGCCGCGGCTGCAAGCGCCGTTTGGCGTAATTCGCGGTTTTTCGTTTTGAAGGCGACGGCCAGCGACGAACCGCCAAGTGATAAGTTGGCCCCAATTTCTGAAGGCATCACCATGCCTTCTTTACCTGTTTCTGCAATCGTCTGGATGATGGTAGGGGTAAAAACCCGGTGCATGCCGGTCATTACCAGTAGCGGCCACAGCCCGCCCATGATGGCCACGGAAAGCCAGCCCAGATAGCCGTGAATGGTGTAGACCAGCGCAGAGATACCGCTGCCGATCCAGATGCCAATGGGACCTATTAATACAATCGCAATCGGTGCCGCAATCAGCACAATCAGCATCGGCTTAAGGAAGTTTTTGGTGACGGCAGGCGTAATCCGATCCACGCCACGTTCGATATGGGACAGAATCCACGTCATCACAAGCGCGGGGATCACCGTATAGGTATATTTCACCGCCGTCACCGGAACAGAAGCAAACTCGACATGCTGGCCTTGAGCTGCTTTGGCCATTAAATCGATGAAAGTGGGGTGCACCAGGACGCCGGCAATAGCAATCGCCAGTGACATATTGGTTTTAAATTTCAGTGCGGCAGAAGCCGCTACCATGACCGGTAAAAAGAAGAATGCCCCATCCCCGATAACGTTCAGGATGATCAGCGTGGACGAGCCTTTGTCAAAAACGCCCGCCATATCCAGAATCATGGCCAGCAGTTTGACCATCGATCCGCCAATGATCGCCGGAATCAGTGGTGACATGGTACCGACAAGCGCATCGAGAATACCGGCACCAATGCTTTTCAGCGTGATACGACGTTTAACTGGCGCAGCGCTTTCAGCCTGCGGTTGACCGAGCGCCAGAACGGCCTGATAGGCTTTGGCAACATTATTCCCGATGATCACCTGATACTGTGTATCGGTATGCACGACGCCCATGATGCCGTTGACGGCCTTCAGGGCCGCCAGATCGACACTGTCGTCGTCTTTCACGACAAAACGCAGGCGCGTCATACAATGCGTAATGGCGCTAATGTTGTTCAGGCCACCTAAGGCGGTAACGATGGCCTGTGAAATCCCGGCATAATTTCCTGACATGATGTTTCTCTCGTAGGGTAGAGGGAAGTGCGTTCTGGTTTCCGCTCATGACGGCTGCCTTATTGTTTTACGTCTTTCGCCAGGGGAACGTTGCGTGACCACTGACGATCGGCACGGCAAAATAGGAAACCGGTTTCACAAAATCATGAAGCTGTTTTGGGGCTGACACAAGCGCCAATAATCACCCTGTGTTATTTCTGTGATTAAGGTCACTGTCAATGATCTGGCGCGCCCTGTGGGCTGGCGTGTAAATATTTCAAATAATGAAAGACTTAGGTAGACTGCTTTCAGGCTGAGAATTCTGGCGATCCTCATATGACAACGATTTCAGAAGTGGCAAAACGCGCCGGTGTCTCAAAAGCAACGGTTTCCCGGGTATTGTCGGGCAACGGTTACGTCGGCAAAGAGAAACGTGAACACGTTTTGCAGGCTATCGCTGAAACAGGCTATCGGCCCAATTTACTGGCCCGTAATCTGGCAAATAAAAGTACACAAACCATAGGGCTGGTGGTGACTAACACACTGTACAGCGGCAATATTTTCAGCGAGTTAATGTCGCATTCCGCAAGGATTATGGAGCAGCAGAATCGTCAGTTAATTCTGGCTGACGGGAAGCACACTGCCGCTGAGGAGCGCGCGGCGATTCAGTTTTTGCTCGATCTGCGCTGCGATGGCATCATCATCTATCCGCGCTTTCTGAGTATTGATGAACTGGATGCTATTATTTCCGACCACAAACAACCCATTCTGGTAATCAATCGCCGCCTGCGCATTCATGAAAGTTTTTGTGTATTCAGCGACCAGCAGGCAGCAGGGCGGCTGGCTGTCAATCATCTGCTTGAACAGGGGCATCGTGATATCGCGTTTATCACCGGCTCGCTGGATTCTCCTACCAGTCAGGAACGACTTTCCGGTTATCAGGCTGCATTAAGCGCGGCGGGCATTGCGCCTAATCCCCAGCTGATTGTGCAGGGTAAGTGGACCGCACAAAGCGGCATGCTGGCGGTCAAATCCCTGCTCGCCGGCGGCGAGTTTTTCAGCGCTATCGTAGCCAGCAACGATGAAATGGCAATTGGTGCCATTAAACAACTCACGGAAAACAACATTGCTGTACCGGCCAGAGTTTCGGTGATAGGTTTTGATGACATCCCGCTGGCTCCGTATGTGATTCCCTCGCTTTCCAGCATGAAGTTTCCGGTTACCGACATGATCAATGAAACTATCAACCGGCTGGTCGCCATGCTCGATGGCGGCGAGTTAATTCAGCGTAAGCCTTTTATCGCCAGTCTGGTTTCGCGCGATTCTGTCAGCGTCGCACCCTGAAACCGTCAGCCACCTTTAAGCGATCGTCACCGGTATCACCTCGGTGCCTTGCTCTGTAAGCCGGTTCACGGTATCCGCGGGCAAGCCGTGTTCCGTGATGACATGACGCGGCGCATAACCGGGCGATAAAGGATAGGGATAAAGCTGTCCGAATTTACTGCTGTCTGTCAGGACATAGCTCTCAGCGTCTTTTGCCAGGACAGCGTCCACCACGTCACACCGTAGCATGTCGCGACCGGTAAAACCGGTTTCCGGGTGCCAGCCATCAGCACCAATAAACGCTTTATGAAAGTGGGTCTGCTGAATGCAGTAACGCGTCAGTGGCCCGGTCATCGATTCACTGCTCTTTTGTAACCGGCCTCCCAGCACAATGACCTCACAATCGGCTTCTTTCAGCAGATGAGCGATATAGTGACTGACGGTGATAAGCGTCAGATTTTTTCGACTGGCAAGCGCAAGTGCCAGTAAGGCATTCGTACTGCCGCCCTCGATAAAAACTGATTCGCCCTCATTGACGCGTCCGGCGGCATAACGGGCGAGAGCCTGTTTGATGCTGAAACGTGTGTTCATCCGTGTGCTCACATTATCACTGTCCAGGGCGATGGCTGCACCGTGAACGCGACGTAACACGCGCTGCTGTTCAAGTTGTGTTAAATCCTGCCGTATCGTCACCTCAGACACACTGACAACGCGAGCCAGTTCACTGACGGTGATGCTGCCACGCGCATTGACCAGTTCGATAATTTTTTCCTGGCGCGTATTCATACCGGCTCCCTTTATCCTACTGAACCAAAGCGGGCATTAACCCGCTTACTCTTTTTTATCAGGACTGGCACAGGCTGCGTTTCCCGAGTGGGTTAAGGTCGGCCAGGGTAAAGCGATTCTTCCAGTCAGCTTCGTAATGCTCCGGTGGGAAATCCGCAGGGGAATGACCTTGCTTCAGCGCATGCGCCACATGATGCGCATACGCGCGGTTTTTATCGCACATCGGCGCAGCAGGAATATACATCACATTTCCCCAGCCTTGTTGGTTTTCGACCGGCGCGACCGCGTGAATAAGGTCACAATGCCACCAAACGGAATCGCCGGCGGTAATAGCCGGTACCGGGCATAAGCCCTTCATCAAATGGGGATGCCATTTTTCATTAACAGGCAGGACGCGGCCGGGTGCGACACCGCACAGTTCATCTTCCGGCACATCGGAGAGCAGTGGACGTAACAGAAGATAGGCCATTGCCATGGGGACGGGCACAACGTGAAGTAAACCCTGACCCGGGATCATATCGGACAGCGCGGTCCAGCCCTGGAAAGTGCGGAAGACAGAACATTTTGTGGTGTCCGGTACATCGTATTCATCGACGTCGCTGCGGTGAGCGGCATTCCAGGGATCGTAGCGATCAATATCCCCGTTAAAAACGGCGTGAAAGACGCGTTGATAAGCAGGCAACAGCCACCGTTCCAGCGCGCCTGAATCGGTATGCGCACCCAGTCCCTTTGACGTGGTGCCCGGTAGCCGTCGACGAATACGGTCTGGATAGAGGATATTCACGTCAGGATCAAACCATCGCTGCCCCTCCGATTCATAGGTCCATAACCGGTTCAGAAACGACTGTACCTGATGCATTTCCGGGCGTTGACGGGCCTGCATTTGAGCCTGAGACCAGTAAATGGGGTAAATTTCTGGACGGGATGCCTCAAGACTGCCGAAAAAATTGTCTCCTGGCCCGCGGTACTGTGCATCAAACTGATTTTCATCCAGATAGCGCAACATGTCGGCATCCCAGGCCAGTGCCTGCTCACGGGGGAAATGCTGCCGGACGACGACACAGCCGCGCCGCTTGATACGCACCCGCGTTTCCGGGGAAACCGTGCCTGAGGCTATCGCCTCGCCCGTGACGATGGGCCAGGCGCTCCCGGTTTGAGCCTCTTCCAGCCTGGCTTCGGCAATGGCCTCTTCTGTTTTCTGACAGACTTGCCGAAATACGCGCTCAACGTCGCCGATCTGTTTACGTGCGCGCTGCTTAAAGTTACGGATAGAGGCAGAGATGTCCTCAGGAAGTGGGGTGTAGTGAAGTCCTTCGCGCATAGATTAACCTCTTAACAGATGATGTTATTTCGAATGAAATCTATATAACCTTCATTCGAAGGTGATGGTCATTATTAACAGAGCTTTAACTTTCAATCTGGGCGCGACGGCACAATTTGCCATAACAGGCGGAAATTCAGCGTTTGTAACTTTCAATAATCCTTACAGCGAGTAAGCTTAACCACACAGTTAGCCTGTTAAGGCCGGGAGCAAAGGGGGAGTAAAATGGCAGTAAGGATGATTGCAGTGGATATGGACGGTACCTTTCTTGATGAAAACAAGCAGTACAATGTCCAGCGCTTTTCACGCCAGTATGCTCTGCTCAAAGAAAAAGGTATTCATTTTGTGGTCGCCAGCGGCAATCAGTATTACCAGTTACAGCGATATTTTCCTGACATCAAAAATGAAATTGCCTTCGTGGCAGAAAACGGTGCGTGGGTGTCGCATGGCGATGAAGTAATATTTTGTGGCGAGCTGGCAAAAGAAAGGGTACACAGCGTACTCGATATTCTGGCCAGAGAACCGGATATCAGCGTCGTTGTTTGTGGCCGCAAAAGTGCTTATGTTCACACGTCCATGCCGGATAGCGTGATCGGCATGCTAAAAAATCATTATTACCGACTCGAGAAGCGCGACAACCTTTACGATATTGATGACACTGTCTTTAAGTTCTCGCTCAATCTGGCGCACGAAGGGATTGAAAGCCTGATGACGCGTTTGCATATCCAATTGGGCGAAATCGATCACATCATGCATCCCGTTTCCAGCGGTTATGGCTTTATTGACCTGATTATTCCGGGTTGCCATAAAGCGCACGGTATCGCTTTGCTTCAGCAAAAATGGGGCATTAGCGATTGTGAAGTGGTGGCTGTCGGCGACAGCGCGAATGATATCGAGATGTTACGTCAGGCCTGCTTTAGTTTTGCAATGGCCAATGCGGGTGAGGCTGTCTCGGCTGTCGCGCGTTTTAAAACCGAGAGTAATACGGACGAGGGCGCGCTGAATGTGATTGCCCGCGTTCTGGCTCGTGAATTTCCATTCGACTGATTTCACTAATCAGATATCAACCAACCCAAATCACGTCTTGCGGAAACCACAGGTGACGTTGTCACTTGTAGCGATGTTTTCAGGGGCTGCTCACTCATCGTGAGCAGCCCCTGACGAGCCTGAACGTAAGCTGAGCATCAACGATGCATAATATAGTTACAACATACTTTAAGCGTTTTAGGTTATCCCTGGCTTAACCTATGTGCCTGTTTCGCCTGCCAGATGCAAAGGCTGGCCCGATGCATATCGGGCCATGGAAGGTTAGCGATCGGCTTTATTTTCATCAACACCGGAGGGATCGTTTTCAGCCTCTGACTGCCACGGTTTCAGGAGCTGAATATCCAAAATGACGTAAACCATCGTACTGATAAACAGTGAAATGACGCTACCAAACACACCGCTGGTAGTGAAGGTAAGGTAGTTATAGATGATTAACCATGTGAGGCAAATGAACATCGCGAGCGCCAGCATGATGGATGAAAGCGAGTAGTTGCTGGTACCCGCGCCTTGCTGATGCGTCAGTTTAAATACATGACCAGTGGTATACCTTTCCAGAATTAAAAGTGTTCGTTGCCAGTTACGGCGTTGACGTGAACCCGCGCGCACAAGAAACAGGTAAAGCACAGAAATAAAAAAGCCGGAAAAGGCGATAAGCACCGGCACGGCTTCTAACGCGTATTCAATACTTTTGTGACTCGCCCCGGCGGGACTCAGGTCCAGCGTCAGTGATGCACCCAGCGCCGCATAGAGAAAAACGAACAGGGCCAGAAACGTGATCGTCCGTTTCCAGTCTGCCTCAGCCTCATGATTTTTTTGCTGTAGCGCGACAGTATAAGCGCGATCAATGTGTTCAGCGTGGGGAGAGTGCATCTCAATGACGTCAACGGGTTCGTCCAGAAGTGCGGTGATAAATGCTTTATGATCGTCAGGCAGGGGGATTTTCATTATCCAGATTCTCGTTGTTAATTTTCGCTTATTTTAGCTGTCCTGAGACGAAATGATACTCACGTTCCCGGTTAAAATGCGTTAAGAGGCAAGCAAATGCCTTTTATTCATCCGGCTTGTTGTACACTGCCGATGATCCCACGACGAGGAAAGCGACGATGAATGACAAGAAAATGATTTCCATCGATCAGTTCAGCGATGAAGAGCGACTTGCCGTCAATGAAGTGCTTCATCATTTGATTGAAAAATACCGCCAACGTACGGGTAAAGAACCGGACGTCAAAAAAGAGAAAGCGCT
Organism: Pantoea stewartii subsp. stewartii; assembly: GCF_008801695.1. Taxonomy (GTDB): domain Bacteria; phylum Pseudomonadota; class Gammaproteobacteria; order Enterobacterales; family Enterobacteriaceae; genus Pantoea; species Pantoea stewartii. The sequence continues at coordinate 17,454 of NZ_VZPF01000048.1, read as the reverse complement.
TAACCTTGAAGCGCGTCAGCAGGTGATGGCGGATAAATTGCTTAAAGAAAAGTTAAAAGCAGAAAAGGAAAACAAAAAACCTGTCCGAAAAAAGAAACCGTCCTCACTGACTGCCAGTGAAGTCAGCGATTTTAACTGGTCTGCGTCGGTCGCGAAGGGCCGCAGGAGATAGCGGCAATGTATTGCTAAATTGACAGCCTGATGCATGACAATGAGATGATGTTGCGCGTTAGGCTTAAACGTATTTTTTAAATGCGGGCAGCTAACATTTTTTTCTCACCAGAAAAAATAATAAATAAAGCGGAAAGAATCTTAAAAAGTCATGCTGCCTGCTCTTTTTGTAGATAAACTGCGTTATATAGACTGCTAATTACGCCTTCGAATGACCTATTACTCACCCGATGATAATCATCTCAAAATGCGATCGACGCGATTTGTACGTCGCATGTTCGCAATGCGTCAATTAGGGACGATTTTATGTGCCATGCCAATCGCTTCTGTATTAATCGAACAGGGTCACGGCATCTCCATTTTTGCGTTACTGATGGCTTTGTTGAATAAATGGATTTTATGCTGTGGTACTATGAAAACGGTTGTTTCAGATAACATAAAATCAATGCATTACATGCTTGCGTATGACGGTGTTCTGTCTGGCATCAGCGTTTTCTACCAAAACAGTGCAGACAAAACAGAATGATTACCTATTATTCAACAAAGCCGTTACTGATCGGTAATGTCATCCTCTGGCCGTCTCTGGCCTATCGCCTTGCGGCTTCCGCGCGTGATTCAACCGCGAGGGAAAGAATGAATCTCACGCTTGATGCGGCGTTTGGCGGTATCTGGGTCGCGTTGCTGGCGCTGAGTCCCATGCCGTGTTTTGTGATCATGGCAGTATTAATTTCCGACCGCTATGCGGCCGGTGGCTGGCCACAGCTCTTGTCCGCCTTTCAGTCATTTCTGTTTGCCTTTCTTCTGGTCTGGACGCTTGAAGGCGCGCCGGTATCAATGACATTCAGCCTGCGTACAGCCTGGCTGACATTACCGCTGGCGACCTTTTATATGCTGGCGTTAAGCGTTGTATCCCATAATCTGACGTATATGCTGCGTCAAAAAAATCGCGAGCTTGAACGTATTGCATTAATGGATCCGGGTCTGCAAATTCCTAATCGACGTCTTTTTGAACGTCGACTCGAAAGCGAATTTCTGCGTACCCGCCGTGGAGACAGTAAAGCTTACCTGATCATGATCGATGTTGACCATTTCAAACATGTTAACGATACCTATGGTCACGAAGCAGGGGATTTTCTTCTGGCGGAAATTTCGGGTTTATTACGTGACAGTGTGGGAATTAAAGACACACCGGCGCGGTTTGGTGGCGATGAACTGGGCGTCATTGTCCGTGATGCTGATGACGCTGGCATCGTCAGACTCGCTGAGCATATTCAGTGGCGCATTGCGCAGTTACGGTTGCCTGCTTCGCCCGATTTTACCTGTTCAGTCAGTATTGGTATTGCCTGTGCAGAAAAAGCCAGTTCGATACACGAATGGTTGCGCCGTGCCGATGAAGCGTTATATGACGTTAAGCGTTCGGGACGTAATGGTTTGAAGTTATGGCGAGGTCTTTAAGCACAGGGCGCGATATCTTATACCGCAAAAATAAAGCCGCCTGTTAAGGGCGGCTTTATTGACTCAGATAGCGGGATAATCGCCCGTTCCCTCGGGCCAGGGCGTGAGCAGGTCAAAACCCGTGTCGGTAACGGCAACGGTATGCTCCCACTGTGCGGAGAGTGATCGATCCTTTGTGACTACCGTCCAGCCATCGGAAAGCACGCTGGTGCCCGCTTTTCCGGCATTGATCATCGGCTCGATAGTAAAAATCATACCAGCTTTCAGGGGCATCCCTTCACCGGGCGTACCGTAATGCAAAATTTGTGGGTCGGTATGATAAATCTCGCCGACGCCATGACCGCAATATTCTCTGACAACCGAAAAGCCGGCATTTTCAGCAATGCGCTGAATGGCTGCCCCAATATCGCCTAATGTCGCGCCAGGACGGACAGTTTTAATACCGGCAACCAGCGACTGGTAAGTGATATCGACCAGGCGTTTGGCGCGCACGGACGGTGTGCCAACAAAATACATGCGGCTTGTGTCGCCATACCAGCCATCTTTGATAATGGCGACATCGATATTCACGATATCACCGTCTTTCAGTTTTTTTGCCGCAGGGATGCCGTGACAGACAACGTGGTTTACAGAGGTGCAGGTGGTTCGCGTATAACCGTGATAACCGATATTAGCCGGCGTCACGTTGAGTTCATTGACAATAAAATCGTGGCAAATATCGTCCAGCTCTTCCGTCGTAATGCCTGGACGAACGTGCGGTGTGATCATGGCCAGTACCTGTGCTGCAGCATGACCTGCCGCGCGAGCTTTTTCGATTTCTTCGGCGGAATGTATTTTCACTGTTCCCATTACACTTCTCCCTGTGAGGCCAGGTCACTCTTATGCAGCACCTGGCGAATATCGGCACCGCCGTTCATTTCTATGCGAATGAGCGTTTGCGCCAGTTCGTTTTGCGTTAACTGCGGATAGAGCTCGGCCAGCATGCCCAGTTTTAACCAGTGCTCAGCCTGCGAGTTGATCGAGCGGCTCATTGCCTGACTGGCAATACGAAGATTCTCATGCATCACGTCGGATATTTTTACGATGCCCATACTCATCCTGTATATAAAATGTATGCGTTTTATATACAGGGTAATGCCTGCAGTGGAAATTGCAATGAAAATTCCTGGGCATCTGAAAATGTGTGAAATTTACACGACGTTCATCTGTATTTTTAACACCAACTCAAATTTATATTTTAGTGTGAAAGCTCATAATTCTAGCTATTGGACGATTCAATACATTGCCAGGCAACCTGCAATCGGCGTGATACTCAGTTGGGCACCTGTAATTTTTGCGCCCCTGCCAGCAGTTGCTCCAGCACGTCAATACGATGCCGGTGTGGTGTTGTGATGGCAAAGAAGCGCTCCTGCAGTTCGTCTGACTGGCCCACGGAGACAAGAATGCCGGCGCGTAGCTCATCCTGAACCACAACCTCGGGCAACACGGTGAGCCAGCCGCTGTCGCGGGCGATCAGACGCAGCATCGCCATGTCGTCCACCTCGGCTCGCAGTCTTGGCGTCACGCCGGCCTTAGAACATAAAGCATCAAATTGCGCACGCAGGGCATGGCGCGGGCCGGGCAGGGCAATCTCCACGCCATCCAGGTCTTCCGGGATGCGCAGGCTTTGTGACGCCCATTTGCTCGCGGGGCCGACGACGGAGATAGACTGGCTGCCCAGGAACACGCAGCGCAACGGACGATCGGGATCGGCAGGTACTGTCTCATTAGCCAGCACCACATCCAGCTTATGCTGCGTCAGCCTGACCAGCAGGCCCTCCAGTAATCCGGACTCCAGTGTCAGTACTATGGCAGGGTCGGTAAGCGCGGGCCGAATCCAGTTTTCCTGATAATTTCGCGACAGCGTTGCCACGCTGCCCACGCGTAACCGTGTAACACCGGCTGACGTGCCTTTTAACCGTCCCAACATCTCCTGGCTCAGACCAAAGATGTTGTCGGCATAGGCCATAACCAGCTGACCTGTGTCTGTCAGCATCAGACGGCGACCTTTACGGATTAACAAACTTTCTCCAAGTCGATCCTCCAGTTGCCGAATTTGCACCGAAACGGCCGATTGCGAGGTGGCCAACTCTTCGGCAGCCCGCGTCAGATGCCCAAGCCTGGCCACGCGCCAGAAATAATAAAGGTGATGAAAATTCAACTGGTTGAGGTTCATTGTTCGTTTTTTAATATTGAAATGTGCAAATAAATATATTTTACAGAATAGTTCAGGTCAATGACCATACGGCTAATTAAGCGTATGAGGGAAATACAATGAATATCCTTGATGTTCTGCATCTGGTCTGTTTTTTGGCGCCAGCATTTCTAATGGCCGCATTAGCGGGACTGACGCGGTTTAGTTGGATTACCACGCCGATGCTTTGGCGTGTATTACAGGGAGTCTCGTTGAGTACCATTGCCTTAACCGGACTGTGTCTTGCCGCGGGCATCAGTGGTGCGCAATGGACGGGCGTAATAATGGCAACCTCTTTTGGCCTGGTTTTGGCTTTACTGGTGCAAGTGCTGGGTAAGGTTATCGCTTCATTTTCTGCGCGTTACCTTGAAGGGGAAGCCAACCAGCGAGGCTATATTGGCGCACTGGCCGTTGTGCTGTGCAGCGTGCATCTGCTCGTGATCGCCGATAACTGGCTGCTGCTCATCGCGGCCTGGGCCGCAGTCGGTGTGGCACTTCAGCACTTGCTTTGCTTTTATCCCGATCGGCCTTTTGCGCGGCTTGCGGCACACAAAAAGCACATTGCGGATCGCATGGCTGACGTGATGTTGCTTGGCGCTGCCGCGCTCGCCTGGTGGGATGTAGGTAGTTTCTCGCTGTCAGCTCTGGGGATGCATATCGCTCAGCATGGCATGTCCCTGTCCTTACAGGCGAGTGCCGTTCTGCTCGTAATGGCGGTCATCTTTCGTACGGCCTTGCTACCCGTGCATGGCTGGTTGATACAGGTGATGGAGGCGCCAACACCGGTATCCGCGCTCTTGCATGCTGGCGTCGTCAATCTGGGTGGCTTTGTGCTTATGCGCTTCGCTCCCATGTTAGATCAGGCAAACGCTGCGCGCATCCTGTTGCTGATTTTCGCGCTGGCGACCGCTGTGCTGGCAGGCATTGTCATGTTGACTCGCATCAGTATCAAAGTGCGGTTGGCCTGGTCGACCGTTGCGCAGATGGGCTTCATGCTGCTCGAATGCGCGCTTGGCCTTTATACGCTGGCGGCACTGCATCTGATTGGCCATTCACTCTATAAAGCCCATGCTTTCCTGTCGGCCTCGGAAGGTGTAAGAGACACTCGCCTGCAGGCTTTGCACCGGGCCGCTTTGCCCAGCACCCTTAGCGTGTTTTTTGCCCCCGTGCTGACAATTACCGCCGTGTTTCTGGTGCTGATGCTCTCAGGTCTTGCCGCCTGGCCCTGGTGGTGGAGTGTGGTGCTTGGTATGGCCTGGGCACCGTTACTGTGGTTACCCGAGGCTTCAGAGGGCGGGTCTGGAAAGTCGGCGCAGCTTCTTTTCGGGTGCGTCACGGTGATCGGTCTGACGACAGTTGCGCTGTCAGCACATGCGCTGCCGCTTGGCCTGCAGGATATGCCGGATGACAGTCTGGGTCTGATCGCGCTGGCAGGCATGGCGGCCCTGTATCTCTGTCAGGTGTTATTACAAAAGCAGCCACAACACCTGTCGCGCTTGCGTCAATGGAGCTATGCGGGTTTTTACCTTGACGAAGCCTTCACACGTCTGGCGCTGCGCTTATGGCCAGCTAACCTCACATCCCGGGTTTCCATACACGTTGAACCTGAAGTGCCAACCGCGCCTGTTGCTGACAGGCTGAGCTGAACCATACGAATAAACTGGAGAGCCTACTGATGGATACCTTAGTCAATAACGAAAAAACCGGTTCGGCGAGCCTGACGCAATCGACACAAAACGCCTGTTCCCGGCATGCTGCAATTGAGCAGGCTTGCAGCCAGGCCTGCCAGGCGATTGCACCTACATGGCCGCTGGATCGCGCCATTGCTGTCAACCCTCACTGGTCGCGTATTGGCATGCCGGTACGCAGGGTCGCCGCCCGGATGGCGGTACTCGGCGGTATCCAGGTATTCCCATCGCGCGATCAGCAGTTCCTGGCCTGGCGCGAGGGCCGTATCAGCCTTGCCGATCTCAATCTGGCGCTACATCAACTGCCCGAAGCACAAGCGACCGGTCTGACGGCTGAACAGTGCCTGGATGCGTTACAGGCAAGAACCTCACCAGTGCAATTGCCGCTGCTAATCGACGTGCTCGACAACGATCCTGATCGGCACCAGAGATTATCCTGGCGGCAGGCTATCACGCACCAGGTTGGTCAAACCTGCGCCGCCTACTTCGATGAAGATCAGGCGAACTGGCAACCTCAGCGACAGGGCTTATATGCCTTCTGGCGGGATACGCTGGGACACGATCAGGGTATCGGTTTGTTAATGGGGTTGCCCCATATCACAAATGCTATCAATGCCTTACCCGATAATGCTACCGATGCGGAGCGTTGGCTTATCGCACGTCTGGGCCTGCCTGAAGCTGTATGGGCGGATTATCTGGAATCGGTACTGCTTACCGTGAATGGGTGGGCTTCCTGGTGTGCCTTTCTGAGCTGGCAGGCGGGACTGGCGGGGGGTAAGGACCCACACCTGCGCGAGTTGCTGACGATTCGCTTAGCCTGGGGCGTAATCCTGTTGGAATGCAAAGATGATGCAGCAACCCGGCACGCGCTTGCTTCGCTTCAGCACGCCTGGAAACAGGCTCACCAGGTGCTGGAGGCGGCGGAACAGGCGATGCTGGTTGAGGAAGTATGGCAACTGGCGCTGGAGATTGGCTATCAGCGTGAGTTGGCACATCGGCTGGCCTCGGCAAACGGTCATGGTACGGAACATCAGGCAATCGAAGCACAGGCTGCTTTCTGCATTGATGTGCGCAGTGAACCGTTGCGCCGTGCGCTTGAGACCGTGAGTGCTGGTATACAGACCATCGGTTTTGCAGGATTCTTTGGCCTTCCCGTTGCCTACACACCGCTGGGCACGCAAGCCCGCCGTCCCCAGTTACCCGGCTTACTTGCGCCTTCCCTGGAGGTCGCTGACCGTATCGTGGAGGCGGGTTCGCAATATAAAGCCGATGCGGCACTGCAAAGCCAGGCCAGTCGTTCGCGTCACGCCCGATTTGCCATGGCCGATCAATGGAATGCGATTAGCCGCTGGCCGGGGGCTGCCTTCTCGTTTGTGGAAGCGGTTGGACTGGGCTACTCGGTCAAGCTGGTAAACTGGTTACGCCCGGGCAATAAAGCACGTGCCAGAGATGATCTTGCTGGCTTACCTGCGCGGTTTCGGGAGACGTGCCGCCCACAACTGGTTGGGCTGGATACTGAGGCTAAAGTTAAGCTCGCTGCCGGGGTTCTTCATGCCATGGGCCTGGAACAGCATCTGGCACCTATAGTGCTCCTCGTTGGACATGGCAGCCAGTCAGCTAACAATGCCCACGCAGCGGCACTGGACTGTGGTGCCTGTTGTGGCCAGACCGGTGAAGTGAATGCACGCAGCCTGGCGCAATTGCTTAACGAACCACAGGTTCGCCAGGGGCTGCAAGCGCAAGGAACAGTGATTCCGGACTCTACGACGTTTGTGGCCGCCCTGCATAACACGACTACCGATGAAATCGAGTGGTTTGATCTCGATTTGTTGCCGCAAAGTGCGCGCGCCCGCTGTGAGCGATTGCAACCGATTTTTAATCAAGCCAGTGATCAGGTCCGCCGCGAGCGGGCACCCGCCCTTAAGCTGGACCCGCGTGCGCCCGAAGATGTGTTGCTCGGACAACTACGCCGTCGCGCTAATGACGGGGCACAAACCCGTCCCGAATGGGGTCTTTCGGGCAACGCAGCCTTTCTTATTGCCCCTCGTCACAGAAGTCGTGGCGTAGTCCTGGGCGGGCGCAGCTTTCTGCATGACTACGATGCGAGTCAGGATAGTGATGGCAGTCTACTGGAAGGCCTGATGACCGCACCCATGCTGGTCACACACTGGATCAACTGGCAGTACCACGCGTCAACATGCGATCCGCAAAGGTTGGGGAGCGGCAATAAGGTGCTGCACAACGTAGTGGGGGGCCGCATCGGTGTCTTTGAGGGCAATGGCGGCGATCTGCGGATCGGTTTATCACGTCAGTCGCTCCATGACGGCGAGCACTGGATGCACGAGCCGTTGCGCCTGACCGTTGTTATCGACGCGCCGCAAAATGCCATTGACGCAGTGATTGGTAAGCATGAGGTTATCCGGAAACTGCTCGATAACGGCTGGCTCCATCTCTGGCGCTTTGAGGAGGCCGGTCTGGCACGCTATGCACAGGGTAACTGGCTCCCACTGAGTCTGGAGAGACTATAAGAACGCCTGTGTACTAAGGCCTTCGCTGAAAAAATGAAGCGACTGTCTGCCAGACCAAAAAAAGTTACAGTGTAACTAACAGGTGATTTTTTTATTCTGTACAAAGGGGCAACTGTCCCTTTTTACAGGCATAAAAATCGTTTCAACCATTTTCAGGATAACGCGAGCAGGCCAGTTAACGGCCTGCATTTTTTTGCCGGTAAGCTGACGTTCAGCATGACGTGGCGATCAATCCTGGGTGGCATACGAAATTGAATGGGTGTTTTAAAGAGTGATGTCTGGCTAACAGCCTGAAAAATAGGGCTTTATCGATGTCATTCAGGCAGCAGAATTAACGAATGTCGTCAGGGTAAACAGGCGAGTCGTCCACATGCAGCACGGCCATAGCCGTCACCTTCAGCCTTTGTCTCGCGGTGGCGAAACCGGAAATCGTATTGACAGAGAGCAGCGGTAATTCATCACGCAACGTTTTTAATAATGTCGACATGCCAGTACGGAATTTTAGTACGCCATCGGGCGGTCTGTAGGCCATAATACGCATTCGGACATTTATTGCAGTGAATGCTTATTTTGCCGATATCATAAGAAGATAGTACAACCCTTGTAACACAGCGCGATGCAACGCATGTCAAACTCATCTCCGGGAACAACGTAATGCGATCACTAATTATCATGGGCCTGGTGTGGGTTCTTGCTGCATGTTCTAACTCTGTGGGACACAATTTCGATACGGCGACTATTCAGAAGATTAAACCCGGTCAGACGACACGCGCGGAGCTCATTCGTATGTTTGGACCGCCTGATACAGAATCACCTTATCCCAACGGGCAGCAGGTCATGATGTGGAAATACAGTCAGGCCAGAGCCCTGGATACATCGGCGGGAAAGACGCTTACTGTGCAAACTCAAAACGGACGAGTTTTTAACTATACGTTTAGCAAGAGCTGAAGCGGCTGGTGTTACGCGCAATTGTTTCATTTTCAATGTAAGAGTGCAGTGCCGCTGTATCAAATGCATTCTGACCACATGGTCAACCCGAGAGTGCCTTGTTATCGTTAATCTCTCCTGTATCCCGGGGCAGGTATTGCAGAGATCTTGCTGGCGGTGCGCCTCATAATTTATGGCAGGGGGCGCACTCATGAAGCGGTAGCACGACGATCAGAACCCCGTAATTTATCTGCGCCTCCTGATATTAGTGAAACTGTCTCACTTGCTATTACAGCGCCTGTTCATCTGAACGTGCGTAGAGGTTTCCTGCCCGGATCTCCGTACAGCGAATAGCTGTCGAAGACACAAAACGCATCGTGGAATTTTTGACCGCATACTTTGCAGTTAGCTGACGTATCCCATTCATCGTCTTTATCTTCTGAAATAGCGCTATTGTGGAAATAATCCATCATTTATCGCGTTGTTCTCTGCGGGATTAATAACCAATCCATTCAAAAAGAATAAGAGTCATTTCCTTAATGACTTTCTTAAAAAGCGTACAGCGCTACCATTGTGACTCCAGACTTAACAGGTCTGGAGTCACAGGCTGTAGGAAGGTAGAATCTGGCCGACAGTTTTACGATCAGGAGAGGCAGTGGCAGAAATTTTGACAGAAATGACATCGCCGCATGTGGGCCGTCACGTCATGTGTTGGCTCAATCAGATCAGACATGCTTCCTTGTCTGATCTGGATAATTTTGGCGACGAAGGAACAGTGGAGCAGGTTATCCGCGTGTGGGTAAAACTGTCGTTGCTTGTCACCCGACGTCGTCCCGAAATTGCCATATCATCACTACTCAGGCATGTGTTGCCGAATATTGGCACTTTACCACTAAAAAACCTGACGCGTTTACGATTAAACAGGCTCTATAACGTCCTGATTTCTGAAGGTAAAAAAGAGGAAGCCCGGCGCGTTTTTGCTCTGACTAAACAGTTTTTGTCCTGGGCCGAAATGCAGGGTTACCTGGCGCATTCGCCCGTGGCTTCACTGAGGAAACGTGATATTGCGGGCCGTGCGTCACCTCCACGAAGCCGGCAACTGTCAGACGCGGAGATTTGGGTTTTCTGGCATGGTCTGGATAACTGGTCGCTGTCAGAACAGGTACGCTGGGCCTTACGTCTGTGTCTGGTCAGTGCCCGTCGGCCTGACGAAGTGGTTCAGGCGCGGAAATCAGAATTTAATCTGCAATCCGGATTATGGAAGCAGGGAACACGTAACAAGTCCCAGCGCGAACATACTTTACCCATTTCAGCGTTAATGCGCCGTTGTATTGAGGCCTTAATTGCCGCCAGCGATCCGGCTTCTCCCTGGCTCGTACCTGCGCCGCGTGATGTCATGCAGCCGCTTTCGAAAGGTGCGCTGAATCAGGCACTACGCCGGATGTTGCGTGCGCCTCGGGGATTAGGGCTGGAACCTTTCACGCCGCGTGATTTACGTCGAACGGCACGTTCGAAACTCGCCGCGCTGGACACGCCAAACGATGTGGCAAGAAAAATTATGAATCATGCATTAGAGGGAATCGATCGGGTTTACGATACGCATGATTATGTTGTGCAAATGCGGACTGCGCTGGAGCGGTATTCAGAAACGGTTGAGCGTATTACTGAAAGCGACAGCTACCATCATCTCCCTCATCGGTATGAGAATGAGACGCTGCAATTAGCCAGTTCATCAATAATGATGATGAGCAGATAATCTCTTAAAACAATGTTTCCAATAAAATGCGCGGTATCGAAATCAATACCGCGCATTTTGTCAGATCAGGAAATCGTCAAGCGAACCGCCAGCGTCCAGCGCCTTTTTAATTGGCGATGGTGTACGGCCTTGGCCTGTCCACGATTTAGTTTCACCGTTTTCATCGGTATAGCGATATTTAGCAGGGCGAGGTGCGCGCTTAGCTTTTGTTTTTGTCTCTGTGGGCAAATCAACCAGTTCAGAAATATCAATGCCGTCATTCATCAGCATTTCTTTATACTTAGCTAACTTATCTGCTTTCTCGCGCAGCATAGCTTGCTCAGCTTCTTCTTCTTCACGGCGTTCAGCGACAACGACAGAAAGCTTTTCGAGCATTTCATTTAACACATCAAGCTCAATTTCCCGGGCTTGTGCCCGTAGAATACGAAGGTTATTTAATGCTTTGAGCGCATCCATTGGTTAATCCTTAAATTACAGCGAATATTTAAACAGGGTCATTCTACGAAAAATAATCAAGGAAAGAAATATCTCTTCTGTCTGAAATGTAAAAATTTGTTACCGCTTAGGATTATTACGGCATTTTAAACGCATTAAACATACATAAAATTTAAATGCCAGACGCATTGGCAGCGCCTTTTTCGTTGAGGTCCAGGTGATAAACGGTAGCATATTACGGTGACGTATTGAAAATAACGCCCATTTTTTTACTTAAAAAAGCAATAAAAATCAGTGTGTAATGCATTGCCTCCTTACCAGTTACAGGGATATTACGGCATAATAAAGCCGCTTCATTCCAGCGCACGTAAATGATAACGTCAGGTTAATAATTCCCCATGATAAATTGTCCTTATCTTCATTCTGCTCCAAAATGGTTGTGTCTTAATCGCCGGATAATGCGTTAACCGTCTTGTGCATTCCTGTTCACGGGATTAGTTTTTGTGAAGCCAGACGATTACTGAAGTCTGCAACTTTTCTTACAGGACAAATCCTTCTTTTAACACGGTTAGTCAGCGCAATATAGATCGCTATGATGGATAACATTGTGGGTACGCGCGCCTGTCTGTCTTAAGGTTTAATCACACATTTCGTGCTGTAAAGCAGAGCTATAAGCGGAGCGTTGACAAGTGACGGCAAGAATAAAAACGGGTAGCTAATATCATCCTGATGGCCTCTCTCCGTCACTGTACTTAAAGCCAGTCGGGAGGTTATCGTCGCTATAAGAATTTATCAGATCAACAACATTTATATGGCTGCGGACGTGATGCCGTTTGCTTATGAAAACACAACGTATTGCTGCCATTAGATTCTTGCACTTTTCGCTAAGGCGGATATTGTCATCTTTTCCGCTATGGGATGCTTTTCATTCCACGTCTGAAAAGTGAGTCGCTCTGTCTGACAGAATAACGTGCAGGGGGTTTCTGGAACCATTCAAAACCGCTTTTCACAAAAACATGCGTAGTGCGGCGTCTTTATCATTTTCCTCAGGATGAATTTTGAAATGCCGGAAGGGTGAACAGTCGGTGTGAAGGGCGGCACTGGTCTGCACATGCCGTACATTAGCAATAAAAGATATAAACGTTCATCGCTGCCGTTTGCAAAACAGCTTTGCCACCGATAAATACACAGGTCCTTGTCAGGGCGTCACGTCCGACTTTCTTCCCGATTCTTTTATACAGCCTCGCCAGAGCACTCTCTGCCAGTGAAAGACAGGTTCAGCCCCTGACGAGTGATGCGGCTTTGACGAACGGAACAGAGAGCGCAGGATAAACGGCTTATGCTATGCGTAATATTTTCGATTCATCTGTCAGGCACTGGATGGAAAATAAAACGTTAGTGACTTGATACTGTCAGTACTATGATGATGCCTGCATCAGTCTGGCTGGCGAACAGAGCCCCTGAAAGAACTTCGCGGCCGGTTTCTCTGTGGCTTACGGTATTTCCGCGCTTTGGAAAGGTGCAAAAACGCAGACGATGCGCAAAAGATTGTGTGTCTTTAAATAGCCAATGCAGCGGGTGCTTATTAAACGGAGCGGTGTTTTACATCATGCCTTATTCGGACTTATTCACGTCCTGCGTTGTTCTGTTTTATCCGCTCTACTCTGTAACCCCGCGTTTTGCGCAAATGTTCACGCCAGAAAGGTGCGAATTTGCGCTACACTCACCAGCGATAACCTCTTGTTCTGTCTCAATGATAAATTTGACTGAGGCAGCGTAATCAACGTGGAAGAAGCATGAAAATCAGATTCCTTTCGGCCAATGAGCAAAAACTGGCGGAGGTCCGCGGAATACTGGAACCTGTGGGCGTGGACGTCGTACCCATCGCGCGTCGCATTGAAGAAATTCAAACGGAAAATGAACTGGATTTAGTGCGAGATAAACTGACGAAGGCCTTCTCTATTATCGGACGTCCGCTTTTTGTTGAGCACACCGGGCTGTATCTGGATGGCCTGAATGGTTTGCCTGCGGGGCTGACGCGTATTTTCTGGAATCGCCTCGGTGCCGATCGCTTTGCATCGCTGGTACAGGGCCTCGACAGTCAGGGTGTAACCGCCAAAGCCGTACTGGGTTATTGCGACGGACGCAAAATGTACCAGTTTTTCGGCGAATTGCGCGGCACTATTGCACCTGAACCTGCCGGTCCCCATGGATTCCAGTGGGACTGTATCTTTATTCCCGAAGGATACGATCAAACCTTCGCTGAGATGGGCGAGAAGAAAAACGAAATTTCCAACCGTCGCATTGCGCTGGATCGTTTTGCTGCCTTTTTAAAAACTGCACGAGGCGTGGCATGAAACCTGAGCTCAAACGTGCATACGATTCCGGCAAGCTCATTCTGTTTGCCGGAGCCGGTCTTTCCCGTAATCTCGGCCTGCCTGAATGGCATGAGCTTATCGCTCATCTGGCTAATGAACTGGGGTACGATCCGAAAATTTTTAATACTTACGGTACGCACCTCTCTCTGGCTGAGTACTACAAGCAGAAAAAAGGTTCGTTAGGACCGTTACGAAGCTGGATGGATCGCGAATGGCACCGGCCTGATATTGATGTCCGCAGCTCTGAAATTCATACCATGATCACTCAGGGCAACTTTTCACGCATCTATACCACGAATTACGATCGGTGGCTGGAAGCCGCGCATGAGGCCCATGGCGTGCCTTATTCAAAAGTGGCGAATGCAGCCGATCTGGTTTCACTCACCGAAGATAAACGTCATATCATCAAACTTCATGGCGACTTTGATGACGATACTTCTATCGTACTGGATGAAAGCAGCTACTTTGAACGCCTCTATTTTGATTCGCCGTTAGATATCAAGCTGACCCATGATGTCATGGGCAATTCGGTTTTGTTTGTTGGCTACAGCATCAGTGATTTTAATATTCGTCTGCTCTTCTATCGGCTGACAAAAATGTGGGGGCGCACAGGCCTGGCAACCGCCCGACCCAAATCTTACCTTTTTACCAATCGCAATAACCCGGTGGCAAAAGAAGTATTGGGGCAATGGGGAATCGAAATGATCGTGTCGGAAGAGGACGATCCCCGTAAAGTGCTGGCTGAGTTTATGGAAGAATTACTGGCCTGATGCACACCGAATGGCGTAAGCAGGGCAGGTTTAACCGTTGTGTCTTTTCTTCACTGGAAAACGTCGCCGACTGTGTTATACTGTATAAATAAACAGTATGTGAGGGCAATAAAATGGCTGTCGAAACCAAATTTGTAGTAGTCAGAAAGGGTGAAGAGAAGATGACATTTGCCAATAAGAAAGAGGCCGATGCCTACGACAAAATGCTGGATATGGCAGAGGCGTTCACCGACTGGTTACTGGCACACCAGGCCGATATGGACGAATCGCAGGCTGAAACCTTAGGGTTGTTGCTGGCAGAGCAAAAAGACGCGGTACAGCATATTCTTCGCACCAGCAAATTACCTGGCACGGCGCAAAATGTGTCAGAAACAGCTGACGCGACTGCGCAAAGTGAGAAAAAAGTCCGCGCCGTTAAAGCGGCCTGATGGTTCATTCCTGGCAGTTCATTACCTGTGAACTGCCCGCCTGTTATCCCGCACAACGCTCTCTCCATAACGCTTCGCGCGCATTGACTGGTTTGCGCCGTGCTTGCCTGCATTACGATCAGCCAGTCAAATGTGTGATGGCAAAAGCGTAGTGATGGAGATATCTGGCAAGCCAGCCAAAACAAAGCGCAGAGCTGTGAAGCCAGCCAGTATGATTCCACATGAATAAGTCCGGTTTTTCATCCCGCCAAAAAAGAGGGCACAAACTGACATATTTTTTCCGCCCGTTTATTGTTTCAGGTCAAAATCATCGCGATAAGTTACCAAAATTTCACTTTCCCGCCCGGTGTTCAGACGACATCGTGACGATCGCCACGCGTTGTGGGATGAGAAATGACTAAAAAAGTGACGCTGTTATCGCTGATATTGCGAGCCTGATGTTTTGCGCCGGGGGGAATTTCAATTCCCTGTTGCGTCTGCAGATGATGCACCACACCGTCCACCTCAAGGCTGAGCTGGCCTTCCAGCACAAAAAAGAACTGCCGCGATCGCACATGATAATGCCGTATTTCATGTGTTGCAGGCGGCATCTGCTCATAAATAATGCTCAGATCGTGTCTTTTAAGCAGATGCCAACCCTCACACTGCTCACCCCAGAAATAATGCTCTGCGTTCTCTTTCGAAATCATGCGCTTTCCCCCTGATGATGAACGTTGTGATTAAGGTCTGACTTGAGTCATGAGAATTAAAGTTCGTTTATTGAGCGCCGATAGATCCTTAAGGAACATAAAAGCGTCTGTCTGGCAGGGAAGTCAATTAAGCCGATCGATTTCAGGGGAATCCGCATGACTTCTCAACCCGCAAAAAAACACTGACCACCCGCACCCAGATGCTGCTTGCCGGTGGCCTGACTATTACGCTTGGTTTTACCGTCACTATTGGCGTCCTGAGCTGGCAATCGGCAAAAGAGCAAAAAAACTTAGCGGAAAATTATCTTCAACAGATTGCACAAAGTCGCGGCCTGCAGATTCAGCAAGAGCTGAGTTACGCGCGCGATATGGCACACAGCCTTGGCCAAAGCCTGATTGCCTTACCAAAAGCGGGCGTTAATGACCGGAAAATTGCCGACAAAATTATGGAGTATTCTCTCAGGGCCAACCCTGACTATCTCTCTATGTCCGTGATTTTTGAACCTGACGCGTTTGACGGTCGCGATGCGGAGTTTGTTGGTCAGAAAGGACAGCCACCTCAGGGCCGCTATGCCTGGTTTGTTGACCGCGATCAGTCCGGCAACTATGCCATGCATCCGCTGCTCTCCTATTTGACGCCTGGCCAGGGGGATTATTATCTGGTCCCTCAACAGTCGCGTAAAGATACTCTGATAGAGCCCTACAGCTACCCGTACAACGGCGTGCCAACCTTACTGACCTCGGTTGCCTCACCCATTATCGATCAAGGCAAGCTCATGGCGGTGGTCACATCGGATATTTCGCTTGCGTCATTACAGCAAAAAGTGAACCAGATAAAACCCTGGCAGGATACGGGTTATGCGCTGTTGCTTTCGAACAGTGGTAAAGTGGTATCGTCACCTGTCAAAAATGACGCCGGTAAGGAATGGAAAGGCGACAAAGACAATTTTACCCGTCAGATCGTCGAACATGATGATCCGGTGTTGGGTGAAAGAGCCATGTACACCTGGTATCCGGTGGTGACAGGCAACAGCGATAAGCCCTGGTATGTGGGAATTGTCGCCCCTGTCAGCCAGGTCATGGCCGCCGCGAACCGCCAGCTCTATTGGGCTATCGGTTTAATGCTTGTGAGCATCCTGCTGGTAGGTGCCGTACTGGGGTTATTGTTTAATCGCAAAGTAATGCGCCCGCTTGGTGGCGAACCCGCAGAAGCAGCCCGTATTGCGCTGGCCGTTGCGGAAGGCAAACTCAGCAATGATATTCAGGTCGCGCACGGTGACAACGCCAGCCTGTTTTACGCCCTGCACACCATGCAGAGCCAGTTGCAATCCATTGTGGGCCAGATTAAAGATGCCAGCGCGTCTGTCAGAGAGGGGGCCAGTGAGATAGCCAGCGGCAACCTGGATTTAGCCTCGCGCACCGAACAACAAGCGGCAGCTCTGGAAGAGACAGCAGCCAGCATGGAACAAATCAGCGCCACGGTTCGCCTGAACGCGGATAACGCCCAGCAGGCTACGCACCTGACCGGAAATGCGACCACCATTGCCAGCCGGGGCGAAAACCTGGTGGGCCAGGTGGTACAGACCATGTCGCAAATTGATGACAGCTCAAAGAAAATTGGCGATATCACGACCATGATCAACAGCATTGCCTTCCAGACCAATATCCTGGCGCTCAACGCAGCCGTTGAGGCGGCCAGGGCGGGCGAGCAGGGGCGCGGATTTGCGGTAGTGGCCTCTGAGGTCAGAAACCTGGCGCAACGCAGTGCCGGTGCGGTTAAAGACATTGCCGCGCTTATTGAGGAGTCCAGTGCCCGGGTACAAAGCGGCGTCACGCTGGTCAATGAGGCAGGAAAAACGATGCATGAAAGTAAGCGTCGCATTCAGACCGTATTGACGTTCAGGCAGAGGGAAGCTCGACCTTCCATGGCAGCAGATCGCGGACCCGGTTCACCGGCCAGTCCTGTATATGACCGATGACGTAACGCAACCACGTC
>NZ_VZPF01000047.1 GCF_008801695.1 Pantoea stewartii subsp. stewartii | reverse complement strand
TTGTTTCAGATAACATAAAATCAATGCGTTACATGCTTGCGTATGACGGTGTTCTGTCTGGCATCAGCGTTTTCTACCAAAACAGTGCAGACAAAACAGAATGATTACCTATTATTCAACAAAGCCGGTCGCTGTGAAGAGGCGATGGAATTCTATTTGCAGGCAACAGGTGGACAGCTGCTGCAAAAAATGACGTTTGGTGATATGCCGGAGCAGGGTGAACAGATTGGCGACCAGTCTGCACCCCCGTTGCCACCTGAAAAAATTATGCATGCGCATCTGCGTATCGGGCAGGGCGAACTGATGATGAGTGACGGCAATCCTGACCAGCCACCGGCGTCAGAGCACGCAGGCTATGCCGTCAGTCTGGCGACCACGGATGCAGAACAGGGTAAAGCCTGGTTTGAAAAGCTGTCGGCAGGCGGGAAAGTGACCACACCGTGGCAAAAAACTTTCTGGTCTGATGGCTTCGCCATGTTTATTGATAAATTCAATATTCCGTGGCGCATTAACGTTGTTAAATCAGACGAGTAATTTGTCGGTGATGCCGTTCAACGACGTTGGATGGCGCATACAACAGCGGCCTTCCCAGGGGGAAGGCCACCGTCAATTACCGTGCCTGTCTTGCAACAAACTGATCAGAAGTTATAGCCAGCCACCAGATAGTAACCCCAGCCCGTTGATTTAATTTCAGACGCGCTGCTGCCAAAACCTAACTCCTGACCGTCTCCCCACTGACCGCCGTTATGGAAGTAACGCGCCACAGCAGAGAAGTGCCAGTGCTCGTAGCCCAGTGACAGGATATGACTGGAGGCAATGGAATTACTGGTACGGATCGGCCCGGTCTTATCACGCAAGTCTGAGCCCCAGTCGAAGTTGGTAAAGCCCACATAGCCCAGGTTACCACCCCACAGTGTGGTGATTGGCACGAAATACTTCACCTTAAAGCGATAGCCGTCCCAGCTGTCTTCGTTCGCAGCACCGTAGTTTTCCCACTGGTACTTGGCATAGACGTTCAGTGACAGACCGATATCGCTGTGCGTATCGATGTCGGTGCCCAGGCCCATGTACCAGGTGTTCTGGCGGTTTGCGCTGTTACGGCCCATATCGTAGATATAGTTGTTGGCAAAATACCACTCTTTAAACGGACCGAAAGCCAGGCTGGTGCCGGTCAGTTTATCAATAGAGAAACGCGGTTCGATTTCCATGAACAGCGGTGAACCGTGGTCGAAAATACCGTTGGCGTTGTTGTTACCTACGCCAAAGAAGTTTGGCAGGTCAACGTAGCCGTAAAAATCAAACCAGTCTTTTTTGGCGAACGCTTCGTATTCCAGATAGACATCGTTATTGAACTGGGGCCCGAAGCGGGTGTGGTAACTGCCCACCACGTTGACGCTCTGATGCCACCAGTCGGAAAGGTACTGGGGATCGTTTTCTGCAGCCTGCACTGCACCGTTCAGGGAGCCTGCCAGCAGGGCACCTGCAACTAACGTTTTAAATTTCATTATATTTGACCACTGGTTTTCATACGCAAGACAATCGTTTGCGTGCTGTTTGGAAATCAATCCCAAAGGTTGGGCAGTAATGTACTCAGGCCGCCTGTTTTAGTTAGCGTAGCGTGCCTGTAACAGAGAGATAGAAAATAGCTTTTGATCACATTTGTCAAAATGTGTTGCATAACAATTCATCATAATTGTGATGATTGTCACAATATAGGGTTGTGGCGAACGGAACCAAGCAACCGTTTACGTTGTCGGATTCCGAATCGATCGGCAGGAATCAGGGAAAGGTGACGCGCACCTGAAAACCGCAGCGCAGGCCTTGTGCGTCCCGACAGTTGGCAAGGGCAACGTCGATATGGTGTTTCTGGGCGACGCTGCGCACGATAGACAGACCTAAACCGCTGCCCTGCGCTTTAACGTCGGGTGAACGGGCAAAGCGATCGAATGCGCGTTCAAGAAAGGATTCCGGTACACCCGGACCGTTATCAACGATGTCGACAACGGTTTGTCCCGCCACACGATGCAGCAGCACATCGACCATGCTGCCTTCAGGCGTATGTAACATCGCGTTGCCAATCAGATTATCAAACAGGCTGCGAAGTTCGGAACGCCCGGCCTGCAGTCGATAGTGCGTGGTGCCGCTAAAGCCAATGTCGATACCGCGTTTATCCGCCACAACCATGAGCTGTTCAATACTCTCTTTCAGCACATCTTCCAGATCGATATTTTCGAGGTGCGCGACGACTGACTGATCTTCCCAGCGCGACATATTCAGCAGTTGAGTGACCAGATGGCGCGTGCGGGTCACACCTGATTCCAGTTGAGCGAACTGACGGCTGGCCTCGCCGGGTTGAATGTGCTGACGCAGATTTTCCAGTTGCAGCGTGACGGCGGTGACTGGCGTCCGCAGTTCATGAGCGGCATCTTCCATAAACTGACGTTGTGAAGACCAGGCGGCACGCAGTTTATCCAGTAAGGAGTTGTAGGCCTCAACCAGGGGCTGAATTTCGTCGGGCAGCCGTTCCGGCGATACGCTGTGGGGATGGTGCGCATCCTGGGCGGCGATTTCTCGCGAGGCAACGCGCAAATCCCGGGTGATCTTGCGCACGACCAGCCAGATGACCAGCAGCGACAGCGGCATCATCAAAATCAGCGGAATAATCGCCGATAGCGCCCGTCGCACCATCATCTCTTTCATGTAGCTCAGGTTCAGCATGACCTGAATAGTTTTAATCTCACTGCCTGGCTGACCGGAACGGGTGTAAATACGCCATTCACAGTCGCGGCAGTCACCTATCTGCACGTCTTTGTAGCCATTTTCCGGCTGTAAGGGCGCATGCAGCTCTGGCCATGAGCTGGATCGTAACCGGCCCTGCGCATCCCACAGCTGAATGACAAAGGCACTTTTGATCTTATGCGCAGGCGCAATCACCGGCATCAACGGGGGGATTTCACGGTTAACGGACCACGCATCGGCCAGCTTGGCGAGCTGTTCGTCCTTAATGACGCCAACCATTTCGCCGTAGCAGTTAAAAAAATACCAGGCGACGCCACCAATCATCAGTAAATGAATCAACAGCAGGGTACTGAGTAATTTATTTCGTAATGAACGCATAAAGATTTTCATATTGCCGGTACTCGCCAGCCCAGCCCAGCCCACGCACGTTGCGAATCACATCATTATCCAGCTTGCGCCGCATCCCGTGGATAAGAACGTCCACGGCATTGCTGCTGACTTCTTCGCCCCAGCCGTAGATACGGTTTTCCAGCTGTTCACGTGACAGAATGGCACCGGGCCGCTCCAGCAGAGCATAAAGCAGGGCATATTCCCGGGCGGTGAGCTGTTCACGCTGCCCTTTGTACAGGACTTCGCGGGTCAACATATCCAGTTGAACATCGCCGCTGCCCAGCACCGAATCGGCAGAACCATGGTGGCGTCGGGTGATCGCGCGCATACGGGCCATGACTTCCTGCAGATCAAAGGGTTTGAGCAAATAGTCATCTGCCCCGTAATCCAGGCCCTGTACCCGCTGAGCGACCGTGTCGCGTGCGGTCAGAATTAATACCGGTGTGGCATCACCGCGCCCACGTGCGCGTCTGAGTACCTGCAACCCGTCGTCGCGAGGCAGACCGAGGTCAAGCAGCACGCAACTGTAACCGCCTTCGCTCCAGGCATTGTGCGCATACACGCCATCGCGTACCCAGTCGACAGACCAGCCCGCGGCTTCCAGCGCCTGCTGTAAATTGGCACCGATCATTTCATCATCTTCAACCAGCAACACGCGCATGGATGACGTCCCCCAGAAAAATGACCCCAGTGTAGCGCTGGATTATTAGCGCAGAATTATTGCTGTTACCAGCCTCAGCACTCTTACCGCACTTGCCGGGAAGGCGACAAAACCTGGCGTCGGTGCAGGCATGGAGCGCTTTGCTAATTCTGCGCTAATTTTCCGCTAATTAAGGGATAAATTTAGCGCGCTAAAGTGTGTTCCTGCACATCTGCTTTAACCAGGAGAACACCATGAATCAGCGCGAGTTTATTCGTAGTTTGCTGGAATGGATAGAAAGCAATTTAGGACACGATCTGCATCTGGACGAAGTCGCCCGCCGGGCGGGCTATTCCCGTTGGCACTTACAGCGTTTGTTTCGCCAGCACACCGGTTTCTCACTTGCCGAGTACATCCGCCAGCGCCGCCTGACCGAATCGGCCCTGACGCTGCTCAACAGCAATGAAGCGATCCTGCAGGTGGCGATGAACTACGGCTTTGATACGCAACAGGCCTACACGCGCACCTTTAAAAACTATTTTATGATGACGCCCGGCCAGTTACGACGCCAGCGCCGTGTTGAACCGGATCGCTTGTTGTTTCCTCTCGCCATGGCCAGTTAGTCTCTGTATGGACATTGCCATCCTGATCGCTTGTGGCAATGTCCATACATCGCCCGCGCGATGTTCTGCCTCCTTTCCGCCGTGATGTTGTCAGCTTTCCTGACGTTCCTTTATGCTTAACGCCTGATACATGGCGCGCCTGCCATGTTGCACCCGGCGGCAGCATGCCGCGATCTCCGCAGGAAGCCCATGAATAACAGCGATAACCTCATCGCCATGATGGTGTTTGCACGCGTGGTTGAACTAAAAAGCTTCACAGAAGCCGCGCGCGTACTCGGCGTGTCAAAATCCCACATCAGTCAGGAGATCGCCGGACTGGAACAACGGTTGGGGATCCGTTTACTGCAGCGCACCACCCGCAGGATGACCCTGACCGAACTAGGCCAGGCTTACTATCCCTACTGCGTGCGCATGCTGGATGAAATGCAGCGGGCAGAGGCGTTTGTTCAGGAGACGCATCAACATCCCGTTGGACATGTGCGCCTGCAGGCTCCCGTTACCTTCGGCTGTCAGTGCATCGTTCCCATCCTCAGTCGCTTTCTGCGCGATCATCTGCACATCAACGTCGACCTCAGCCTGACGGATAACAACGACGAGACGATGGACGAAGGCGTGGATGTCGCGGTTATCATCCGCGCTCATGCGCCACGTCAGGGCAATTTCCGGGTACTGAACGATATCCACTGGGGGCTGTATGCCGCCCCGGCTTATCTGGCGCAGCATCCTGCTATCTCGCATCCTCGCCTGTTACCACGCCATGATTTATTGATGTTCCACGGTCCGGCACATACGGCTGCGCTGCCTTTTCGCCGTGATAAACAGCGCCTGGCGGTGGATGTCCGCAGCCGCTTTCGCGCTAACAACAGCATGGCTTTGCTGAATGCCGCGCTGGCAGGCACGGGTATTGCCTATTTGCCTTCGTACATGGTGCAGGAAGCCTTGGCGCAGGGCACGATTGTGCAGGTGCTGTCAGAGTGGCAGATGGATCGCTTGCAGAGTTACCTGCTGGTGCATCAGGACAGTCTGGCGGTTTCCGCGGTCAATCTGCTCTGTGATGTGCTTATCAGCCAGCTCAGTGGTCGCTGATTGTTGCAATACAGCAACAAACTATGCCAGCAGACAAATATCCCGCCCTCACTGTTGTTGTCTCGTGACCATTGGTAGCCTGAATCCCTGAACATAAGGGGGATATCGCATGGCAACCGCGTCGGAAGCACCTGACTCTGAACACTGGCAACGCAACTTGTGGGTTTGCGTATTCGGCTCCTTTACCACACTGGTAGCGATGACGCTTCTGCTGCCGTTTTTGCCGTTGTATGTGCAGCAGCTTGGCGTCAACGCACCCGCTGCAATTGCGCGCTGGTCGGGCATCGCCTATGGTGCCACCTTCTTCAATGCGGCCTTAACCGCGCCGTTGTGGGGGAAACTGGCCGATCGCTACGGACGTAAGCTGATGCTCATCCGCGCCAGTCTGGGCATGGCAATAGCCATGGCGCTGACGGGCATGACGACGGCGGCCTGGCAACTGGTGGCGCTGCGTTTACTGGCGGGATTACTGGGCGGTTATGCCTCCGGTTCGACCATTTTGATTGCGGCACAAACGCCCAAAGCGCACACCGGATGGGCTCTGGGTGTGCTGGCATCCGGCATGATGGCCGGTAACATTGTTGGTCCGCTGCTGGGTGGCGTCCTGCCGCCGCTGATAGGGATCAGAGCGACCTTCTGGCTGATGGGGGCGATCATCTTTGTGGCCTTTCTGGCGACGACCTTTTTACTGAAAGCGCGGCCGCCGGTGCGTAAATCCGACCAGGAGCTGTCTCAGCCGGTAGACGACCTGTCGCCGCACAAGCTTGTTAACGTCATGCTGATGTGGCTCTCAGGCATGCTGCTGATTTTTGCCAACATGTCGATTGAGCCGATCATTACCCTGTATATCGGCCAGTTTTTACATGAGCAGCATGCCATAACGCTGATGTCGGGTGTGGTCATGGCGGCAGCCGCGCTGGGCAGCATTCTTTCCGCGCCTTATGCCGGCAGGCTGGCCGACCGTATCGGCCACTGGCGCGTACTGAGTGGCGGATTGCTGAGCTGTGCGCTGTTACTCATTCCGCAGGCGTTTATTACCGACGCCTGGCAACTTCTGCCTCTGCGCTTTTTGATGGGGCTGGCGCTGGGCGGATTGATGCCCTGTATTACCGCCATTATTCGTCACACTGTTCCGGCCACGCAGGTGGGGCGGATGCTGGGCTATTCCACCTCGGCGCAGTATATCGGGCAGGTAACGGGGCCGGTGTTCGGCGGGTTTATTGGCGGCGCATGGGGCATGCGGCCCGTCTTTCTGGCGACCAGCCTCGTGGTGGGCGTGTGCGCCTGGCTAAACTGGCGGCAGGGCAGAAAGGGCGGAAGGTTGGCATAAAAAAGGCGGACCGGAGTCCGCCTTGTTTTTACAGGTTCAGGTTATTTCTGGTCCGGCAGTGCATAGGCAAT
The DNA here is from genome assembly GCF_008801695.1 of Pantoea stewartii subsp. stewartii. GTDB lineage: Bacteria > Pseudomonadota > Gammaproteobacteria > Enterobacterales > Enterobacteriaceae > Pantoea > Pantoea stewartii. The sequence continues at coordinate 32,767 of NZ_VZPF01000047.1, read as the reverse complement.
GACATAATCGCCCAGTTTGGTACCAAATGAACCATGGCCACCGGCAGCAATCACGACGTACTGCTTACCGTTAACTTCATAAGTCATTGGTGTCGCCTGACCGCCTGCTGGCAGACGCGCCTGCCACAGCAGCTCACCGGTATCGGTGCTGTAAGCACGCAGGTAGTTATCGGCAGTTGCGCCAATAAAGAACACTTTACCGGCTGTGGCGACCGGGCCACCCAGCATTGGCATACCCATTTTGAATGGCAGCGGCACTGGCGCACTGTCACGAACGGTACCAATACGTTGCTTCCAGACGACCTTATTGGTTTTCAGGTCAACCGCCGATACATAACCCCATGCAGGCTGTTTACAGGGCAGACCAAACGGTGACAGGAACGGATTCAGTTCCACGCCATACGGCACGCCGTACTGCGGCTGAATACCGGTTTCGGTACCCGAACCGCCTGTTGCGCCGGCTGGTGGCTCTTCCGGGTTACCCGGTCCGCGCGGAATCAGCTTGGACACAAACGGCAGTGCCATTGGGTTGGCAATCGCAATCTGACGATGCGGATCGACCGAAATCCCGCCCCACTCAAACATGCCCAGGTTACCCGGGAACACCAGCGTACCTTGCTCAGAAGGCGGGGTGAACGGACCTTCATAGCGCAGGCGTTTGAAGATCACGCGGCACACCAGTTGGTCGTACATCGTGGCGCCCCACATGTCCTTGTCCGTCAGATTCTGTTTTGGACGGAAGGTCAGTTCAGAGTAAGGCTGAGTCGGAGAGACGTGGTCGCCTTTTGCGGCACCCTGCGGAACCGGGGTTTCGGGGGCCGGTACAACGGTTTTACCGGTACGGCGGTCCAGGACGAAAATGTTCCCGGTTTTCGCTGGCGCATAAATCACCGGCACGGTGTTACCGTCTTTATCGGTAATATCGGCCAGCGTCGGCTGCGACGGCAGATCCATGTCCCACAGATCGTGATGCACGGTCTGATAAGACCACACCAGCTTACCGGTGGTGGCATTCAGGGCCAGGACGCTGCTCGCATAACGCTCCTGCTCTGGGGTGCGGTTACCGCCCCAGATATCAGGCGTTGTCACGCCCATAGGCAGATAAACGATATCCAGTTTCGGATCGTAGACCGCAGGTGCCCAAGAGTTTGGCGAGTTCATGGTGAACGTGTGTTCATCCGCCGGAATCGCGTTGGGATCTTTCGCACCCGGATCAAATACCCACAGCAGTTTGCCTGTATTAACGTCAAAACCACGGATAACGCCGGATGGCTCACGGGTTGAGAAGTTATCGGTCACCGCACCCGCCATCACGATGGTGGTGTCGGTAATCACTGGCGGAGAGGTCGGCTCATACATGCCAGGCGTAGTGACCGGCTGTTTGTGCTGAAGATCCTGCTCACCGTTATTACCAAAGGCCGGGCAACGTTCACCGGTTTCCGCATCCAGTGCAAACAGGCGACCATCGTTCACAGGCAGGTAGATACGACGCGAGCACAGCGCAGGCTGCGTATTCGCGGCATCTTTAGCTGCCGGGAACTCGTGGTAGGACACACCACGGCAGGTAACATGCTGGAAGGTTGGGTCAGTTTTCAAACCGGGATCAAATTTCCATTTCTGCTTACCCGTTGCCGCATCCAGGGCGAACAAAATCTGGTGAGGTGAGCAGAGATACAGCGTGTCGCGGATTTTAATCGGCGTCACTTCATCGGTGATTTCACCGGGATCGCTCGGCTTTTTCATATCGCCGGTCTGGAACTGCCAGGCAACCTGCAGCTCTTTCACGTTATCGTGATTGATCTGCTTCAGCGGTGAATAGCGTGTACCTTGCTGATCGCGTGCATAAGCTGGCCAGTCAGCATCGGCAACATTGCTCAACGGCTGAGCCTGTGTCGCCGTATCTGCTGTGGCAGGCACGGCGCCGTTAACAACCTGCGGATCGTTAAAGACGGCATAGGCTAATACGACTGCACTGGCCACCAGGGCAACCGCCATCGCACTCAATGGGCCTTTGCCTGGGCGATAAAAGACCCGGTAAACAAAAGGCAACACCAGCCAGACGCCAAAAATGACCAGGACATCGGTGCGAGGTACCAGCGCCCAGAAGTCAGTACCGACTTCCCAAACGCCCCATGCCAGGGTCGCCAGCAGCAGTAATGCATAGACCAGCAGCGCAGCACTGTTTCGACGCCAGAGCAGAAAAGCGGTAAGCAGCATAGCTGCACCACCAATGATGTAGTACCAGGAACGGCTTTGTTGAATAATAGGTAATCATTCTGTTTTGTCTGCACTGTTTTGGTAGAAAACGCTGATGCCAGACAGAACACCGTCATACGCAAGCATGTAATGCATTGATTTTATGTTATCTGAAACAACCGTTTTCATAGTACCACAGCATAAAATCCATTTATTCAACAAAGCCACCAGGAACCACCAATCGTGGCTAACCAGATACCACCAATTAACATGAACGCACCCGTTAGCACGGCGAACAGCACCGTTAAAAAACGGACCACGCTAAAGGATGAGGAGTTTTTCCCCATAATGTTGACCTCGTTTCGTTGCCATAAAACACAAGAAAACAATCAGATAGATTGTTTTCAGTCATAAAGTACAAAAGTTAAAGGCATTCTTAATTAGGCTCTTCCGTTAAGCTCGATGATCCAGATGTGTTAAATGTTATAGCAAAATTGGTATGAGTTTTGATTTTTTTGGCTTAAAACTCTTAACAACGCACCTAAGGCAACACTTTAGAAGGGGTTAATGGTTCATCTCGATATGATCCATTACTAATCGAACGCAGGAAAGGTTAAAGCGTAAAAGGAATGAGATCGCCCGATAAACGGGCTTTGTTGAATAATAGGTAATCATTCTGTTTTGTCTGCACTGTTTTGGTAGAAAACGCTGATGCCAGACAGAACACCGTCATACGCAAGCATGTAACGCATTGATTTTATGTTATCTGAAACAACCGTTTTCATAGTACCACAGCATAAAATCCATTTATTCAACAAAGCCCCTTAACGATTCAATTAAGAAAGGAAAACTAAATTTCCGATAGTTGTCATTAAAGAAGGTTTCACTCAGGACAATTGCGGAAAAGGGAAAAGATTCGACTAAATGCCACTCTGCGCCAGGCGGTGCGAAATCAAAAAGCCAGAAAGCATAGGTGTTAATTAATTCCAGTAATCTTTCCCGGTAAAGCAAAAGACTGTGATAATTAATACCAATACGCACCCGTGAATCCTGCAAAGGTAAATAACGCGCAGGCTGATTCATCTGTTCCTTTAACTGGCGATCGCACAGCGGAATAATCATTAATGCTGCTTCAGTTGCAAGGTGATTGTGTAATGAAATAATGTTGTCGTCATTAAGTATCATTTTCTCAGGACGTGCAAAGTCCGCATTGGGAAGATGATAGCAAATACCGGCCACCTGGCTCGTGACGTGATGAATAGGCTCAGTAATATAAGGGTTATATAAGCTATTTTTCATTATCTCTTCGAAACGTTTTTTATGTTTGCTGTGCGTTATATTTTTTCATTAACAAAGTGAAGTACGGCAATGAATATACGCTATTCTGTTGGCAAACACATTATCTCACTCTTCTTATTAGGCATTCATTTAACTTTATATGACATCTAATTATAACGTTGAATGGTTTTTCCAGACGTGATTACTGCACGCATGTTAATTTAGCAACACGCGATAACTTTACGAAATCGGGAAAGTCCGCAGTTAAGATTCACAGAATAAACTGTCGTGTTTTTGCCTGACTTACCGCTTCGGTTATGGCTTTATTTTCTCCTGGCTAAAGTTAGCAGCAGAGTTATCGGTTTTTTTTATCGTTCGCACGTAATTATGATTGTGATAATCGTGACAGAAAACGCGACCAGATTGCTAAATAGCGGGACGAATTGAGGGGCGTACGAAACGGTATGGCACGCCGGACAGGGCGGGTACAGGCGTTTTCCTCAACGCCCGAAGAAACCGGGCTGTGGCTGACTGGTCCCTGACGCCGCAAGGCGCGTGCAGCGCCGAATGGCCTGCTTACAGGAGCCACTCTGAATGTGGCTCCTGTAAGCAGGCAGCCACACTGGCGCGCCTCAGCGTGAACCTGATGAAGGCGTCGCAGGTGCGGAGCGTCGTTCACGCACAGGCTGTCAGCAACCTTTCGTGTCGGCGGGCAGGCTGGTAAGAAACGGTACGTTTCCCTTTGCCCTAAAAAAAAACCGGCCCAGAGGGCCGGTTTGAGTGAGGTACCAGTCAGTGATGCTAGCGATCAACCTGATGCTCTCGGGGGAGAAAAGATCAGGAGGGAACTAAGGCGTTCCCGTTTTTCCCAGGTTGGCGTCAAAATTTTTCCAGCTTTCGGTCAGATCGATGACGCTGCGGGTTTTGCGCGCTTCGTCAATCTTAATGGCCGTCAGGCCCGCTTCCAGTGCATCGATCACAGAAACTTTTAGCGGCGTGCCCTGCTTAATATGTTTCACGATCTCTTCAGCCATCAAGGCATCGGCCCCGTAGTGGCCATCGTAGGCATTACCGTTATAGATGGTTTCAACCTCTTTTTCGCCGGTACGTGCGTTGTGCACGCGGAAATAGTTACGGACAAAATCGCCCTCGGCCATGCCGTCAGTCCCGATCACGCAGAAGCGACGGAACTCGTCCGGGACATTCAGGTTGGCGTGAAAGGCGAGCGTCGCGCCACTGGCATATTCAATCAGGGCCGTCTGGTAATCGACGATGTCCGCATCGCTGTCAAAGACCGCGTCGGTACTCGCCCAGCCACTCGGTTTAGTATGGTAAATCTCAGACTGCGCATTCACTGCGCCCTGCGGCGCATGTTGCGGTGTAAAGGATTTGCGTCCACCAAAGCTGGCAACCCGCACAGGACGTTCCTGCATTAATCCCTGATAGAGATCGATGTCGTGACAGCATTTTTCCAGAATATAGGGGCCGGCATATTTTTCCAGCCTGCGCCAGTCGCGCTGAAAGAACGCGCCATGGTAAGGCTTGATATGCTCAGTGGCTTCAATGGAGGTAATTTCACCCAGTCGACGATCGTCCCGTGCGGCCAACAGATCGTGGTACAGCGGTGAATAACGCAGCACCAGCCCAACCAGGATTCGGTCTTCACCGTACTGGCGCACCAGTCTTGCCATCGCCATCGTCTGTTCTTCATTGATCACTACAGGCTTTTCCGTAAATACGGTATAACCTGCTGCCAGCGCCTGCGTGACATGCTCAAGATGCATAAAGTTTGGCGAGCCCACCAGCAACAAATCAAAGCCGCCGTGCTGCAGCAGCGCGTCAATGGAGTCAAACGCCTTGCCGGGATCGATACCAAAACTGTGCAGATTCGGCAGCCCGGCAGGTGCGGGATCGCAATAGCCTACCAGCGAAAATGCGGGATCGGCTTTGTGAAACTCTTTAACCACGTGAGAAAGACGAAAGCCGAGACCAATAATGCCTACTTTCATGGGAAACCCCTGATCCTGAGTTCTGACAACGGTAATCACGCCGCTGACCGGACGTTATGGTTGAGATGCTGACCACCAACTTATTACGATGGAAAAAGTAATGTCAATAACGGGTTGTGTGATTTGCGTACGTATTTTTTGTTATTTAGATGATTTTAAATAAAAAATAGTTATTGCTTTTTCCCTATATTTATTTGTTATTGCGATTTAAGTTTTTTTCACCTATCGTTCGCAGATTACAGAATCGAGATGAGTTAAGGCGGGAGGAAGCGCGTGCAATCACACTATCTCCTTGGTATTGATGGCGGCGGCACCCAGTGTCGCGCACGGTTAACCGACAGCGAGGGCACGCTCCTGGCCCAGGCTGTGGGCGGTCCCGCTAACGTCTGGTCACAGTTCGATGCCGCACTGAACAGCGTTGAACAGTTAATCGCGGCGGTGCTGTCTCAGGCCGGCCTGGCCCCCGAGGCGCTGTCTCACACGTCGCTGGTAGCCGGTTTAGCAGGGGCTAATGTGGCCTCCGTTCAGGCACGTCTGGCACAATGGCAGCCAGACTGCGCGGCCCTGCAGGTCGTCAGTGATGTGGAAATCGCCTGCGCCGGTGCGCATGCTGCGTCACCGGGCGCGGTCTTTATTACCGGCACCGGGAGCCAGGGCGCGGCATGGGATGGCGAACGCTTTACGCTGCTGGGCGGCTGGGGATTTGCGCTTTCCGACCAGGGATCGGGCGCTGAGCTTGGTCGACGGGCACTGCGACTGGCGCTGCTGGCGCATGAAGCCATTGTTGAACGTACCGCATTGACGCACAGCCTGATGGCGCGTTTTGATCACAGCCCGGAATCCATGCTGCTGTGGACGCGCGATGCCATGCCGGCCGACTGGGCGCGCGTGGTGCCCGAGGTTTTCGCCGCAGCACATGCAGACGATCCTCATGCTACCGTCTTACTGCGGCAAACCGCTCACGATATTGGTTTGATGGTGAATCGTCTTTCCGCCATCAGTCAGGGGCAGGTTGCGTTAATGGGCGGGCTGGCAACCCCGATTTTGCCCTGGCTGGCAAGTGATGTGCAGGCTCGCCTGGTCGCTGCGCAATACGATGCGCTGGACGGCGCATTAATGATGGCACGATCAAATCTGAGGACTTTATGATCGCTCCCAACGTCACCGCGCGCATTCTGCGACTGATTGTGGAACATGCGCCCATCAGTCAGTCTGACCTGAAGGTTCGCAGTGGACTCAGTATGTCGACCGTTTCTCAGGCGACCAACCGCCTGCTCGCCCAGGGCATTGTGCAGGAGCTTGGCCTGCGGCGGGTGTCAATGGGGCGGCCTAAAACTTTGCTGGGGCTGAATCCCGATCGCGCCAGCGTCATCGGAATCCAGCTGAATGCCGAACGTAACCTGATCGTCATGACGGATCTCAGCGGCAATTTGCTGGGGGAACAGCAGATGCCTGCGGGCGCGATCACGCCGCGTCAGTTAGGCGACGCACTGGCCAGGTTTTTACGCGGTGTTGAAGAAAAACACGTCGGTGCGATTGGCCTGGCCCTGTCCGGTTTAGTCGATGCCGAAAACGGCTACTGCATCCGGTCTAAAGTTCTCGACTGGGAAAATGTCCCCATTGCGCAGCTACTGGAAACGCGCTTTTCTCTGCCGGTCTTTATCGAAAACGATGCCAACGCGATGGCGATGGCAACGATGGTCTTTGGGCAACTGGGTCATGCACAGTCTGCCGTTATCGCCACGTACGGCAAAGGCATCGGTGCGGGCATCATTCTCAACCGGCGACTGTACCGTGGACGGCACGGCAAAGCGGGCGAAATTGGCAATGGCCTGGTCGGTGATGGCTCGATGCGCCTGCTGGAGGATGTGGCCTCGTCCCGCGCCATTCTGCAACGTGTGGCGCAGGATGAGGAGGGCGGTCCGTTAACGCTGCAGGCGCTTGATCAGCGTCCGACGTCCGATGTGCTGGCGGCGCTGGAAGAGGCCGGTCGTGAGCTGGGAATTTCACTGGCAAACCTGTCGGTCGCCTACGATCCGGATATCGTTTATCTGGCTATGGAGCCGCATATGGCCTCGCGTATTCTTTTAGACCATATCACCCAAAGCTTTCAGGCCTATCGTCTGAAGCTTACGCCTCATATGACACCGCTGCAGTTTCTCACCGAATCCAACCGGATGTGGGCCTTGGGCGCGGCGGGTTTCGCCGTGAACATGCTGCTCGACCTGCTGGCTGCACAGGCAGACGAAGAACCGGTGACCTGACGAGGGGCGCGCAGGCCGCTGGTATGATGATGCGGCCTGCACTGGTGAAGCTGGAAAAGTCATCTGACGGCGCCGGGGCGCCATCCGGTTTAGCGCAGACGCTGCCCCTGCTCATCAAACAGCAGGCAGTGATCGGTTGACAGTCCCAGCCTGACCGCCGTCCCCAACTCACGTGGCTGAGCCTCACGTTCTTCTACCACCAACATCTGTTCAATGCCCACATCCAGATAAAGGTAGCTGGTATGGCCAAGCATTTCGGCAAAGGACAGCGTTCCGCTAAATTGCTGTGCAGATGGTGTGGCGGCAGCGGGCTGAATATGTTCAGGGCGAATGCCCAGCGTTACGCGCTGACCTTCATGGCAGGGCGCCTCAATCTTCAGTACCAGCTGCGTGATGGCGAGATCAGGGACGGTTAACTGCACTTCGCCCTGACGCGTCGCCGTAATCTCAGCTCGCAGGAAATTCATCTTCGGTGAGCCAATAAATCCGGCCACAAACAGGTTGTCGGGATCGCTGTACAGGCTCAGCGGCGCGCCCACCTGCTCAATCTTGCCTTTACGCAGCACGACGATGCGATCGGCCAGCGTCATCGCCTCAGACTGATCGTGAGTAACATAGATCATGGTATTGCCCAGTGAGGCATGCAGACGGGCGATTTCAATGCGCATCTGCAGACGCAGTTCGGCATCCAGGTTGGACAGCGGCTCATCAAACAGGAAAATGCGGGGATGACGAATGATGGCCCGGCCAATGGCGACGCGCTGGCGCTGACCACCGGACAGTGCGCGCGGCAGGCGGTCTAACAGTTCTGTCAGGTGTAAGCGCGCGGCGGTCTGTTCAATGGCCTGGGCAATCTCCGCTTTTGATTTCTTCATGACCTCTAACGGATACGCCAGATTGCCGCGCACGGTCATATTGGGATAGAGCGCGTAAGACTGAAAGACCATGGCAATGCCGCGTTCGGTGGCAGGCTGGCGGGTCATGTCTTTGTCGTCGATGAGCAGCTTTCCGTCCGTAATCTCTTCCAGTCCGGCGATCATGCGTAGCATGGGTGGATTTGCCACAGCCGGAAGGCCCGACAAACACAACAAACTCGCCGCTGTTTATGGTGAGATCGACCCCGTGAATCACCCCGATGTTGTCATAGGATTTCTTAACGTTCTGTAAGCGCAGGCTGGTCATAAGCTTCCCCTGATCAAAGTAACTGGCCCATATAGATGGCGTTGCTGCGCAGGATATGGCTGAATCCCAGGCGTTGATAAAACGCGCAAACCTGCTCATTTTGCAGGCTGACACCCAGATGGACACCGCGCACACCCGCGTTGCGCAGGGCTGCCAGTTCATGTTCGATCATCCTGCGCCCCCAGCCGCCCGCCTGAACGGGCGGCAGAAGATTGATATGCAGATGGGCAGGCCACTGCGTCACCAGCGCCTGTGCGGCAGGCTCAGGCTGACGGATACTGTCAAGAATCTTGCTGTCGTAAGGGGCGACAGGTGTGCGATCGCGGTATTTCTCCTGCAGCCGGGGCCACCAGTCGCGTGCAAGCTGCGCTTCAAAGGCGACGGTATCCGGTGTGGCAACGACATATCCCATCACCTCACCGTCAACCTCCAGCACAAAGGCAAAATTCGGGGCAAAGCGTGCATAGGGCACGGCAAAGCGCTGCCCGGGATACTCAGGGTCGGAATAGCAGTGACTGGCATCTTTTCCAGCATTGGCCGTTTCCAGACAAATACGGTAGAGCGCGGGATAATCCGACTCGGTCGCCGGACGAATGACACCTTGATTCACCATCGTCATTTCTCACAGGTCAGTCATTGAACAATCTCACGTTAATGAAAGCTGACTTAGTTTTCAAGATGGAATAATTACCGTGCTGTCAGTGGGCTTCCCGTTATGCCCGCGCTCTGCCTGACCAGACCAGTCTCCGTGCGCCCTTGTGGCGTGCTACCGCAAGGCCTGCGCGGATTACCCGTTTAAATTAAAAGTTAAAAATGTGAGCGTCATAGGATTTTCATATTTTTTATCAGCAGGTTATTACGTCATTTTGGCGGTGGATTATTGTGCTGCTGCGGAAAAGATCAGCATGAATATTACGCTGCATTTCTTTTTATCACCCCGCGCTTATTCGGATAAGCGGGCTGCCAGGTTGATTTTTTGCGCAGGCTCACAACCTGGCAATTCCGCCGGCCCGGTGTTTGACTTTATTTTTTTATTAAAGTAACTATGAATGAGAAGGTGAGTTATGCGGCTTCAGTCTGCGGGAGTGCAGACCGTGTGAAGAAAGGATGCCCGTCCTCTATTGGAGAAAGTGAGCATGATGTCTGATTCCTCAGTTCGTTCCGTTTTCGCACGTCGGTTCGTAGCCTCCTGGCGGCGGGCTTGCTGATGGGCAGCGTTGCGCATGCCGACAGCAAAGTCACGCTGAATGAGTGGGATATCTATACGTATCCTCAGCAAACGGCGGCAGTCGATGAAGGCATTAAAGAATTCACTCAACAAAACCCCGGCATCGTCATTAATCGCTCCGTGCACTCTTTCGAAGATACCCGAATTCCACTGAAGCTGGCGTTAACCGCAGGTGAAGGGCCGCAGATCGCACAGGTGAACCAGGGCGGCGGCGATATGGGATCGCTGGTAAAAGACAAACTGCTGCTGCCGCTGGACAGCTATGCGGCCGAGTACGGCTGGACCAAACGCTTCCCGGACTCCATTCTGAAGCGTAACCGCTGGTCTGACAGTGGTCAGTTTGGCAGCGGTAAGCTGTACGGTGTTGCCAGCCTCGGTGAAATGGTCGGCCTGTATTACAACAAAGCGCTACTGGATAAAGCCGGTATTGCGGTGCCGAAAACCCTGAGCGAGCTGGAAGCCGCCATGGCAAAACTGAAGCAGCAGGGCACGCCGCCAATGATGTTAGGTCTGCTGGACGGCAATATGGGTCAGCAACTGCTCAGCACCTTGTGGGAAGCGCAGATTGAAAGTCACGATCGTAAAGCGCTGGATGACCTGATTTATGACGTGGGCGGCACGTTCAAAGATGAAAAGCTGATTAAGGCCGCCACGATGATGAAAGGCTGGGCCGATAAAGGTTACCTGTTCCCTGGCTATCAGGGCATTGGCCACGATGATGCCGCCACGCTGTTCCAGAACGGTCAGGCGGCTTTTCTGGTCAGCGGCACCTGGTATCTGGGCCAGTTTAAAGACAATAAAGATATTCACTTTGCCGCGATGCCGGCGGGTGAGGGTGTGAAGCAGCCGTTGATGGTCGGCGGGACTGACCTGGCCTTCTCGATGACCAGCATGGCAAAAACCAAAGCGCAGCAGGATGCCTCAGCCAAATTTATCAACTATATGGTGTCAGACAGCATGGCAAACCGCTGGCTGAGTGTGGGCTTCCTGCCCGCCAGCACCAGTAAAGACGCAAAAATCCCGGCCGACAATCCGCTCTTAGGCGAGGCCTATCAGGTCTGGCTGACGCTCAATGCCTATGACGGACTGGGTCACTATGTGGACTGGGCCACCCCGACGATGAACGCCGAACTCAATCAAAACGTACAGCTGCTGCTGGCGGGACGACTCACGGCGAATCAGATGGTCACTAACTTCGATAACAACTATCAGCGTTATATAAAAACCCTGAAACACTAAGCCGGGTGCCCGGCAGCATATCTGCCGGGCCTGAATGTCGATCTCACTACGACGAGTACGGTTATGTTGAATCAAAGCAGTTGGCGCAATTTTCTCTATCTTCTTCCAGCCGTGCTGGTTTATGGACTGTTTCTGTTATTGCCGCTGCTGGCGTCACTGGGAATCAGTTTTACCGAATGGGATGGCATATCCATGCCGGTTTTTGCCGGCGTCGCTAACTACCTGCGCATGTTCAGCGATCCGGTGTTCTGGATTGCGCTGGGCAACAACGCCATCCTGATGCTGTTTTATACGCTGCTGCCGATCAGCGTCGGACTCCTGCTATGCAGCTTTTTGTATGAAACCCGCAACAATACCGAGCGCAGCGTGCTGCGGATTCTGTTCTTCCTGCCCTATATCATGCCGATGGCGGTGCTGGGCGTGGTCTGGCGCTGGCTTTATAAGCCGGCATTTGGCCCGATCGATCAGTTCCTGCGTGCTGTCGGTTTGCCGCAGCTGGCAATGTCGTGGCTGGGGGATTTTACCTGGGCACTGCCTGCCGTGGGCATGGTGGCCACCTGGTACTTCTTTGGCTTCTGTTTGGTGCTGTTTATGGCGGGCCTACAGCGTATGGACCCGTCCCTGCTGGAAGCGGCCGATCTGGATGGCTCGTCGCGGCGGCGTAAGTTTATGCGCATCACGCTGCCGGGCCTGCGCCCGGAGTTGCGTATCGCGCTGCTCCTGACGGTGATTGCCAGCTTAAAAGCCTTTGATCTGGTTTATGTGATGACCCAGGGCGGGCCGGGCACTTCCACGATGGTCACCAATATCTTTATGTATAAGCAGGGTTTTGATCTGCACTACTTCGGCTATGCCTCATCGGTTGCCGTATTCAGCATGATGATTGTGCTAGGGATTAACTACCTGATTCATCTGGCCCTGAAGGAGCGTTACTGATGAAAAGCACTCCGGTTATTTCTCGTGCGCTCATCTGGGTCGTGGCGTTGCTGACCATCATGCCGTTTCTGATGGCGTTTATGACCTCATTTAAGACTCAGATAGAGCTGTTTCAGGGCGTGTTTACGCTGCCTGCGTCACTGAATATCAAAAATTACGTGACCGCCTGGCAACAGGGGCATTTTAACGTTTACTTTATGAACTCCGTGCTGGTCGTGATTCCGGTGGTGCTGTGCAGTATTTTGCTGGGTATTCTGGCCGGATTTGGCTTTGCCATGCTGAAAATCCCCGGTAAAAAGCTGGTGGCGGCGATGCTGGCGCTGGGCATGGTATTACCAAGTGAAGCCTTTATCATTCCGCTGTATCACGAACTGCACTGGATGGGATTAACCAATACCACTCTGGCCCTGATCCTGCCGCAAATTGCGCTCTCGTTGCCCTTTACGACGCTGATGATTGCCAGCGCCTTCCAGCAGGTTCCGAAAGAGCTGGTTGAAGCGGCCGTAATGGATGGTGCGTCGCGCGTCAAAATCCTGTGGGGCATTTTAGTCCCGGCTATCTGGCCGACGATCTCCACGCTGGCCTTGCTGCTATTTATCTGGACGTGGAACGAATTTCTTATCCCGTTAATTCTGGTGAATAAAGACGAACTGCGTACCCTGCCGATTGGCATGATGTTTTTTCAGAATAAAAACACCATCGATATCCCGGTACTGATGGCAGGGGCGATGATCGTCATTATGCCGCTCATTCTGGTGTTCCTGTTCTTCCAGCGCAAATTCATCAGTGGCGTGACCGAAGGCGCGGTGAAATAACCCCACCAGGTCACACTTCACGACGGAGGCCGAAAAATGGATCTTTCTCTTGCTGATTTTCATCCGGCAGCGGACGGTGAAACGCCGGACACGCAGGCACTGCAACGCGCGATCGATCAGATTGCTGAAGCGGGCGGCGGTCGGCTGACGTTGCCACCGGTGCGTTATCGCAGTGGCAGCCTGAATCTGCCTTCCAATTTTGAGCTGCATCTGGCCGCCGGGGCGGTGCTGATTGCCAGCCGGCACCTGGCAGATTATCAGCAATGGAAGACGCTGAGCAGTGCTGAGAAATCGCATAACGTCCTGCTGTATGCGTTGGGGCAGCGCAATCTGACGATCAGTGGCAAAGGCCGTATAGAAGGCGACGCCGAAGCCTGGTTTGCGGTAGAGGCCGACGAACAGGGCTATCGCATGCCCAGGGCAGACAGACCGCGCATGATCGTCTTTGAGGACTGCGAGCAGGTGACACTCAAGGACTTTACCCTGTTTCAGGCCCCCATGTGGACGGTGCACCTTGTCAGCTGCCGCCATGTACACATTGACCATCTGACCATTGATAACGCCATGACGCTGCCCAACACGGACGCGCTGGATATCGACAGCTGCGAGGCCGTGTTGATTAGCAACAGCTACTTCAGCGCCGCTGACGATGCGATTTGCATTAAAACAACCTTGAAGCCTGGCAGTCTGCGCCGTCCGGCCCGGCGCATCGCGATCAGCAACTGCCTGCTGCGCAGCGACAGCTGCGCGATTAAAATCGGCACGGAAACCTGGGATGACGTCGAAGATATTACCGTGACCGGCTGCAGCATATTTGATTCCAACCGCGGCATTGGCATCGTCTCGCGGGACGGCGGTGCGATACGGCGCGTCCTGTTCAGTCACATCACCTTTCACTGTCACCATGTTGCCGCCTGCCACTGGGGCAAAGCCGATCCCCTGTTTATTTCTGTGCGCACGCGCGATCCGCAGGTGCCACCGGGGATCGTTGAACAGGTTCAGTTCAGCCATCTCAGCGGTGTGGCAGAAGGAGCGATCAACCTGCATGCGGCGCAGCCGGGTTGGATCCGCGACATCGTCATCAGCCAGCTACAGCTGCGTCAGACAGTCGCGCAGGGCGTACAGGGTCAGTTCGATGTTCGCCCGCCCTGTAATCCGGACTCACCGACCGGGATGGGGCTGGACAACGCGTACCGGGTGGATGTGGCCACGGGCGAGGCGTACGGCGTGGAGCGCTATCCGGGCGGGCTGCCGGGCCTGTTCGCGCGTGGCGTTGAACATTTGCACCTGCACCATCTGGCGATTCAGCGGCCTGAGCCACTGCCGCCAGGCTGGCATCCGGACAGCGTGGTGCTGCTGGCGGAGTAACTTACAGCGCCGCTGCGATAGCGTCGCCCAGTTGCTGTGTATTGGCGCTGCCGCCCAGGTCGCGGGTTAAGTGCTCGCCTGCGGCCAGCGTGCGTTCGATGGCATCCAGCACGGCATCTCCTGCCGCCTTGTAGCCCAGATGCTCCAGCATCATCGCACCACACCAAATCTGACCAATCGGGTTCGCGATGTTTTTACCGGCGATATCGGGCGCGGAACCGTGTACCGGTTCAAACAGGCTGGGGAAGTTGCCTTCCGGGTTAATATTGGCGGACGGCGCGATGCCGATGGTGCCGGTACAGGCAGGGCCCAGATCTGACAAAATATCGCCGAACAGATTGCTGGCCACCACGACATCAAACCAGTCGGGATGCAGAACAAAATTCGCGGTAAGAATATCAATATGGTACTTGTCGACCTTAACGTCAGGATAATGCGCCTGCATTGCCTGAACGCGGTTGTCCCAGTAAGGCATGGTGATGGCGATGCCGTTTGATTTGGTGGCAGAGGTCAGGTGTTTTTTAGGCCGACGCTGCGCCAGGTCAAAGGCAAACTTCAGGATGCGGTCAACGCCCACCCGGGTCATCACGGTTTCCTGAATGACCACTTCTCGTTCTGTGCCGGGGAACATCGTGCCGCCAACGCTGGAGTACTCACCTTCCGTGTTTTCGCGCACGACGTAAAAGTCGATATCACCGGGATGCCGGTTGGCTAACGGCGCTTTCACGCCGGGCATCAGGCGGACCGGACGCAGGTTAACGTACTGATCGAACTCACGACGGAACTGCAATAACGACCCCCACAGAGAAACGTGATCCGGCACGATATCGGGCCAGCCGACCGCGCCAAAATAGATCGCATCAAAGGTTTTCAGCTCAGCAAACCAGTCATCAGGCAGCATTTTGCCATGCTGCTGCCAGTATTCCGCGCTGGCATAATCGAACCACGTCCACTGCAGCGGAATATTAAATTTCTCTGCTGCGGCATTCATCACGCGAATACCTTCTGGCACTACTTCCTTACCAATGCCGTCGCCGGGAATCACGGCGATACGATGAATTTTCTCTGTCACAGGGTACCTCTGAGGTTGATGTTGTAGGGGCCCGTCAGTGGGTGAAGGCTGTCGATATGCAGCTTGATTAATGATCAGGCATCGGCGCAGTATAACTCTCCACCTGAGGTAAATAATTAGCCTGGAAGTTAATCCCATGTTGAATCAAAGTAGAGAATCACGCACCTCCAGTGATGACTTAGTGTTCTTTCTGCGCGTCGCTTCTCTGGACAGCTTAACGGCGGCGGCGCGCGAGCTGGGATTATCGCTGGCGGCCGTCAGCAAACGATTAAGCCAGCTGGAGCAGCGGCTGGGCGTACAGTTACTGCGCCGCACCACGCGCAGGCTGGAACTGACGCCGGAAGGGCGGCGCTATCTGGACGGTGCCCGTCCGCTGCTGGAGCAACTGGCGGCACTGGAAGAGGCGGTCAGTGGTGAAACGACGCAGTTACGCGGCACGCTGAACATCAACGCCTCCTTCGGCTTTGGCCGTCGCCATATTGCCCCCTGCGTGTCAGCTTTTGCCGCCCGCCATCCTCATCTGGCCCTCTCCCTGCAGCTCAGCAGCCAGCCGCTGAATTTTCTTGATGCGCATGTGGATATTGATATTCGCGTAGGCGAGCCGCCGGATTCGCGGCTGATCGCCCGTAAGCTGGTCCAGAATCCGCGTGTGCTGTGCTGCTCGCCAGGCTATGCGGCGAAGCACGGCCTGCCAGACAGTATCCGTGCGCTGGCGCAACATAACTGCATTTTACTCAGGCAACATGACAGCGACTTCGCTCTGTGGCGCTTAGTTAGCGGCGCTGAGAACCTGAGCCAGAAGGTGCGCGGTAATCTGGTGACCAACGACGGGGAAGTGGCGATGCGCATGGCGCTGGATGGTCATGGTATTTTGCTGCGCTCATGGTGGGACGCAAAACACAGCATTGCGGCGGGGGAATTGCTGCATGTTCTGCCTGCCTGGCATGCGCCCGATGGCGATATTTTTGCCGTCTGGCAGGCGCAGCGGCAGCCGCCAGCACGCATCTCGGCGTTTGTGACTTTTCTGCAGGAAAATTTGCAGATGGATGCATCGTTAACGAATCTGTGAGGTTTTGAAAAATCGCCCTCAGTTATGCATTACCCGCCATAAAGTATTTACGGAACGCGTCGATACCAATCTTATGTGTCTGCGCCCGTTGCGCAGACCAACTCTGGGCACGCCTCAGGTGCAACCTCTGGTGGATGCGTACCTATGAATACAGATTTAACCCGCGTCGGGGAGGGGGGTTCCCCTCAGCGTATTGCGAAGCAGGCCGACAGGCTGATTGTTATGCTGTGCTGGGCCCTGGTAGTGATTTCCGCTATCGTCGGCAGTCTGTATCAGTCAACGTGGCTGGCCATAACCGTGGGTACCGCGCTGGCGCTGGTCGCCACGCTGGTGGGATGGCTGGCAAACGGAACGCTGTTTTCCCGACTCTGGCTGGCCTTCACGCTGATTGGGTTTGCGG
This sequence comes from Pantoea stewartii subsp. stewartii, assembly GCF_008801695.1. Classification (GTDB taxonomy): domain Bacteria; phylum Pseudomonadota; class Gammaproteobacteria; order Enterobacterales; family Enterobacteriaceae; genus Pantoea; species Pantoea stewartii. The sequence goes on along the minus strand of NZ_VZPF01000047.1, from coordinate 15,711 downwards.
GGCTGCTGATTCAGTTGGGCCGGGGCGAAACCGAGTTTCACTTTTCGGTTTTTGTTTTACTGTCGGTCTTGCTGGTTTACCGCGACAGCCGACCGCTTCTGATTGCAGCCGCGACAGGCGCGGTGCATCACCTGGTATTTAACTATCTGCAGGAGCACGATCGGTTTGGCATCGTGGCCTTTCACCATCCTGGTCTGGAGATGGTGCTGTTTCATTCACTGTTTGTGGTGGCGCAAACCGCGATGCTGGTGCTTATTGCCCGGCAGATGGCTGCGGATTTGCGCGCCTCCAGCGAAGTGGCGCAACTGGCTGCCCGCATTAACCGCGAGCCTGGTTGCCTGACGCTGTTTGCGGACAGTCAGCAGAGCGAAACGCCCTTTGCCCGCACCTTTAGTCAGACGCTGGGGACGATGCGCGGTACGTTAAATCAGGTCAGCCACGGCGTTGCGGAACTGCTGCAGGAATCAGACAGCATGCTGTCTCGTAATGCCGCGCTGTCACAGCGCACTGACGAGCAGGCGCAGGCGCTGGATGTTGCGACCAGTGCAATGTCACAAATCAGCGCGGCGGCGAGTCTGGCGCGGGACAAAGCGCAAACGGCCTGCGATCTGGCCCGGGAAACCCGCCAGGTCGCCAGTAAAGGCCAGGAGAATATTCAGCAGGCCATGCACTCAATGGCCCAGATTAATGTCGAGTCGGGGCGGGTAAAAACCATTCTTGAACTGATTGACGGCATTGCCTTCCAGACCAACATCCTGTCGCTGAACGCCTCGGTGGAAGCCGCACGAGCCGGTCAGGAAGGACGCGGATTCGCAGTCGTTGCCAGTGAGGTGCGTACCCTGGCGTTACGCTGTGAGAATGCGGCACGGGAAATCCGGCAACTGATGGATGCCTCCAGCTCCAGCGCCGGTCAGGGCACCGTTCAGGTTGACCAGGCCGCGCAAACCATGCAGGCCATTCACGTGAGTATCGACAGCCTGTCACAGCTGGTGAGTGAACTCTCTGAGATGAGCGTCCAGCAGAATCAGAGCATTGCGCAGATTCAGCAAAGTATTAGCAGTATCGATCACAGCGTGCAGCATAACGTCAAACATGTGACCGAAACGCTTCAGGTTGCGCAGCAGCAACGGCAGCAGGCAGGCGCGTTGCAGCAGGCGATTTCGCTGTTTCGTTTTAGCTGATCAAAGACAGGGGAACCATCCCGGGATGAGGTTCACAAGGGCAGGGGTTACGTTGGCTGGCCAAGTGGGCAGCCGCCGGCCTGCGGGTCCGTCAGGATGACGTCGTGATCCGCAGGACGACAGCGGCCCCTGGCCGTTAGCTGTCCACGCCTTTCACTAACAGTACACGGTAGTTGGCGCCTTTCAGGCGATGCTGTTTCGCCGCCTGATATTCCGGACTGTCATACCAGGCATGCGCCGCCTCAGTCGTCGGGAACTCAATAATCACAACGCCTTCGGCTTCAGGCCCTTCCAGCGTTTCCAGTTCGCCATAGAACGCCAGCGGTTTGATGGGATGGTCACCCCGTGCTTTGCCCGCTTTTTCCGCGTAGGCAGCCATTTCATCCTGATTCAGGGTGTTATCACGAATAAATACGACATATGCACTCACTGTCTTTCTCCTCAGGCCTGCTTGTCTTGGGTTTGGGTATCAAAGTCCGATGCATCATGGCGTTCACGCAGCTGGTCGGCGGGATCGCCCATCACGCGGTTAACTTTGCGACCACGCATCACAGCCGGACGTTGGGCGATCTCTTTGGCCCAGCGCACCACATTTTTATAGGACTGAAGATCCAGGAATTCGGCCGCGTTGTACTGGTTGTACAGCACCATGCTGCCGTACCACGGCCAGGTGGCGATATCAGCTATGGTGTAGTCATCACCGGCCAGATAGCGGTTATTGGCCAGCTGACGATCCAGAACGTCAAACTGACGTTTGGCTTCCAGTGAGAAGCGGTTAATGGCGTACTCAATTTTCTCTGGCGCGTAGTGATAGAAGTGACCAAAACCGCCGCCCAGATAAGGGGCAGAGCCTTGCAGCCAGAACAGCCAGTTCAGCGTCTCGGTGCGCTTCGCAATGTCTTTTGGCAGAAAATAACCGTATTTCTCTGCCAGATAGAGCAGGATATTACCGGATTCAAACACCCGAATCGGCGGCGTGGCAGAGTGGTCACTCAGGGCCGGGATTTTGGAATTCGGGTTGATATCAACAAAGCCGCTGGTGAACTGGTCGCCTTCGCCAATGTTAATCAGCCAGGCATCGTACTCCGCATCATTTACGTTCAGCGCCAGCAGCTCCTCCAGCAGAATGGTGACTTTCTGGCCGTTTGGCGTACCAAGGGAGTAAAGCTGCAAAGGATGTTTACCGACCGGCAGGGCTTTTTCATGCGTTGGGCCTGCGGTTGGGCGATTTGTTTTGGCGCCGTTACCTTTGGCTTCCGGGTCCCACTTCCAGACTTTAGCGGGCTGATAGTGTTGTTCAGACATGATGAGGTTCGCCTTTTTGTGTTTGGAGTGTCACGAGTGTAGCAGTTGCCAGCACGCCGGTTTAACCCTGGTGGCGGTGACTTTGTATCGCTTTACTACAATGCTTAAGGCAATTGACCGTCAGCCCTGTGTCTGTTTTCTCTGCCTAAATCACATTGATGACGGCTGAGCATAGCTATGCTAAAACGGTTTAGTAAAATTCAGCTATAGCTGAGCAGGAGAGAACGATGACAGCGCGAGTCTGGTGTCTGGGTGACGCCGTGGTGGACCTGCTTCCGGACGGACCGGGGCATTTAATTCAGTGTGCAGGCGGCGCGCCCGCCAATGTGGCCGTCGGCATTGCCCGCTTGCAGGGCAAGAGCGGATTTATCGGCCGGGTCGGGGACGATCCCTTTGGCCATTTTATGCAGCAAACGCTGGCCAGTGAGCAGGTTGAGACGGCGTATATGACGCTGGACAGCGCGCATCGCACGTCAACGGTAGTGGTCGCGCTCGACCATGAGGGCGAACGCTCTTTTACCTTCATGGTCCGGCCCAGCGCAGACCTGTTTCTTGAACAAGGCGATCTGCCGCCGTTTCAGCCGGGCGAGTGGCTTCACTGCTGTTCCATTGCGCTGGCCGCCGAACCGTCCCGTTCCACGACCTTTACGGCGATGCAGCGGATAAGCGAAGCCGGGGGATATGTCAGCTTTGATCCCAACATTCGTCACGACCTGTGGCGCGATGACGCGCAGTTACGTGACTGTGTGAACCGCGCGCTGCAACGGGCAGATGTGGTCAAGCTGTCGGAGGAAGAGCTGGCCTTTCTGACCGAAGAGGCGCAGGGCGGTGACAGCCTGCAGATGCTGGCAGAACGCTATGCGATCAGTCTGCTGATGGTTACCCAGGGCAAAGCCGGCGTAAAAGTCTGGCACCAGGGCCAGCATTATCACTATCCCACGTTGCCCGTGGTGAGCGTGGACACCACCGGTGCCGGTGACGCTTTTGTCGCGGGGTTATTGTGGGGACTGGCAGAAAAAGGCCTGCCCACCAATGAAACGGAGCTGGCGGCATGCCTAACCAGCGCTCAGCAATGTGGCGCGCTGGCGACGACCGCCAAAGGTGCAATGACGGCGCTGCCCTATCGTCATCAGATCGCGGGCTAATGCCCACTGTCGCCGTGCGCAGGCCCGCCCGGCGGGCAGCAGAACCCATACGGGGCAGGTGACCGTTGGCGGAACGCCCAGATACGCGCGTTCCGTCACCCCGACGACCACAACGGATCACGCACCCGAACCTGCCCCCCTTCTCCTGCCGTATCATTTCACCGCGTTGCGCTGGCCTTATCAGGTTTCCGGCTGATTTGACTGACCTGTGACGGCTTCGACGTTGCCTGACCGCGCCCGCTTTGTCCTGCTTCGCCAGGCCCCCGACGCTACGTTATGCCCGAATGCGCTTTGCTGTGAGGCAGTTCACTCATTCGCCTTTCCCTGCTTTACAAGCGCTGACCTGGCTCGTAATGTCATTTTATGTGAGCGGATAACAATTTTACGCAGGAGAGTAACATGGCCCTGGAGAGAGATTCACTGGCTGCCGTACTGGCCCGGCGCGACTGGGAAAACCCTGGCATCAGCGAACGTAACCGGCTGGAAGCCCATCCCCCTTTTTGCAGCTGGCGCAGTGCAGAAGCAGCGCGTGAGAAGCATCAGTCAGCGCATGTTAAATGTCTGAATGGCGAGTGGCAATTTGCTTATTTCACCGCGCCCGAGGCCGTACCGGAGAGCTGGCGGACGCAGGATCTGGCCGAAGCCGCGCCGATAGCCGTGCCGTCGGTATGGCAGATGCAGGGTTATGATGTTCCCATCTATACCAATGTCACCTATCCCATCCCGGTAAATCCCCCCTTCGTTCCCGCTGAAAACCCCACAGGATGTTATTCGCTCACATTTAATGTGGATGCCGGGTGGCTGGTGTCAGGACAAACCCGAGTGGTATTCGACGGTGTGAATTCAGCATTTAATGTGTGGTGCAACGGCCGCTGGGTTGGCTATGGTCAGGACAGTCGTCTGCCCTCGGAGTATGATCTGACGGAGTACCTGGTCAGGGGTGAAAACCGTCTTGCCGTCATGGTGTTACGCTGGAGCGATGGCAGCTACCTGGAAGATCAGGACATGTGGCGCATGAGCGGCATTTTCCGCGATGTCACCCTGCTGCACAAACCGGCCACCCATATCCGCGATCTGCGTATCCGCACGCATTTCAATGACGATTTCAGCCGTGCCCGGCTGGACGCCGAGGTGCGCGTCGCCGGCATGCTGGATGACGACTCACAGGTGAGCATACAGCTCTTTGCAGGCACTGAATTGGTGGGGGACGCGACATCGCCACTGGGCAGTGCGATCGTTGACGAGCGCGGCGCCTGGAACGATCGGACAACGCTGTCCCTCCGCGTGAACAATCCTGCGCTCTGGAGCGCGGAAACGCCGCATCTCTATCGGGCGGTGGTGCAGTTGCACCGGGCGGACGGCACGCTGATTGAAGCGGAAGCCTGCGATGTGGGATTCCGTCACGTCAGTATTGAGAACGGCCTGTTGTTACTCAATGGCCAGCCACTGCTTATCCGCGGCACCAACCGTCATGAGCACCATCCTGTCCACGGCCAGGTGATGGATCGCGATACGATGGTGCAGGACATTCTGCTGATGAAGCAGAATAACTTTAATGCCGTGCGCTGCTCCCATTATCCCAATCATCCTCTGTGGTACAGCCTGTGTGATTATTACGGGCTGTATGTGGTGGATGAAGCCAATATCGAAACCCACGGCATGGTGCCGATGAATCGCCTGAGTGACGATCCGGCCTGGCTGCCCGCGATGAGCCAGCGCGTTACGCGCATGGTGCAGCGTGACCGCAATCACCCCTGCATTATTATCTGGTCTCTGGGCAATGAATCAGGCCATGGGGCCAACCATGATGCGCTCTATCGCTGGCTGAAAAGCGAAGATCCGTCTCGTCCGGTGCAGTATGAGGGCGGCGGCGCCAACACGGCGGCCACTGACATTATTTGCCCGATGTATGCGCGCGTCGATCAGGACCAGCCGTTCCCGGCGGTGCCAAAATGGTCGATTAAGAAATGGCTGTCGATGCCGGGCGAGCAGCGGCCGCTGATTCTGTGTGAATACGCCCATGCGATGGGCAACAGCCTGGGCGGCTATGCGAAGTACTGGCAGGCCTTCCGTCAGTATCCCCGCCTGCAGGGCGGTTTTGTCTGGGACTGGGTCGATCAGTCTTTAATTCGGTACGGTGAGAACGGCGAAGCCTGGTCCGCTTATGGCGGTGACTTTGGCGATACGCCCAACGACCGTCAGTTCTGCATGAACGGGCTGGTTTTTGCCGACCGGACGCCGCATCCGTCGCTGTATGAAGCGCGCCACGCACAGCAGTTCTTCCAGTTTAGCCTGCTGCCCGGCAGTGAGCGCACGCTGGAGGTCACCAGCGAATACCTGTTCCGCCATAGTGACAATGAAATTCTGCACTGGTCCGTGGCCCAGGACGGTAATCTGCTGGCGACAGGTGAGGTCACGCTCGACATCGCACCGCAGGGCCGTCAGCGCATCACCCTGCCCGCCATGCCACTGCCAGAATCCGCAGGGCAACTGTGGTTAACGGTGCGCGTAGAGCAGCCGCAACCTACCGCCTGGTCCGAAGCCGGACACATCAGTGCCTGGCAGCAGTGGCCGCTGGAGACGATTCTTGATATCGCGCCTGCGTCTGTGGCCGCCAGCGCCCCCGCGCTTGAGCGCAGCGAAGACCGCTTTAGCGTGATGGTGAATAATCAGCGCTGGGCGTTCAGTCGGGAGCAGGGCATCCTGACGCAGTACTGGATTGATGAAAAAGCACAGTTACTGTCGCCGCTGACGGACCAGTTCACCCGCGCGCCACTGGATAACGATATCGGTGTCAGCGAGGCCACCCGTATCGATCCCAACGCCTGGGTTGAGCGCTGGAAAGCGGCGGGGCATTACCAGGCGGACGTTATCACCCTGCAGTGCAGCGCGGAAACGCTCACCGATGCCGTACTGATTACCACCGCGCATGCCTGGCAGTTCCAGGGCAAGACCCTGTTTGTCAGCCGCAAAACATACCGTATCGATGGCTTTGGTGAGATGCAGGTGACGGTCAATGTTGAGGTCGCCCGCGATACGCCGTATCCGGCCCGCATCGGGATGTGTTGCCAGTTAGCGGAGGTGGCTGATCGGGTGAACTGGTTAGGTCTGGGTCCCCATGAAAACTACCCGGATCGCCTGACCGCGGCCTGTTTTGATCGCTGGGATTTATCGCTGGACGACATGTACACGCCGTATGTCTTCCCCACCGAGAACGGCCTGCGCTGTGGCACGCGTGAACTGCGGTACGGTGTCCATCAGTGGCGCGGTGATTTTCAGTTCAACATCAGCCGCTACAGCCAGAAACAGCTGATGGATACCAGCCACCGTCACCTTTTGCAGCCTGAAGCAGGCACCTGGCTCAACATTGATGGCTTCCATATGGGCGTCGGCGGCGATGACTCCTGGAGTCCGTCGGTGTCCCCTGAATTCCTGCTTAGTGCCGGACGTTATGGCTACCAGTTTACCTGGGGGCAACAAAAGTAACTTAGCGGGCAGGCTCCGGCCTGCCTGACTCTCGCATAAGGAAGTCCGCTATGTACTATTTAAAAAATACTAACTTTTGGTTGTTTGGCCTTTTCTTCTTCTTTTACTTTTTCATCATGGGTGCCTATTTCCCGTTCTTCCCCATCTGGCTGCATGATATTAATCACATCAGCAAAGGGGACACCGGCATTATCTTCGCCAGTATTTCGTTGTTTTCGTTACTGTTCCAGCCGCTGTTTGGGCTGCTTTCCGACAAACTCGGGCTGCGCAAACACCTGTTATGGGTGATCACCGGCATGCTGGTGATGTTCGCCCCTTTCTTTATTTATGTATTTGGCCCGCTCCTGCAGGTGAATATTCTGGCGGGTTCGGTTGTGGGCGGTATTTATCTGGGCTTTATCTACAATGCGGGGGCACCTGCAATTGAAGCTTATATTGAGAAAGTCAGTCGCCGCAGCCATTTTGAATTTGGCCGGGCCCGTATGTTTGGCTGCGTTGGCTGGGCACTGTGCGCCTCTATCGTCGGCATCATGTTCACCATTAATAACCAGTTTGTTTTCTGGTTAGGCTCTGGCTGTGCCGTGATCCTGGCGCTGCTGCTGTTCTTTTCACGCACCAGCAATTCCTCATCTGCCACGGTGGCGCAGGCCGTGGGGGCGAACCAGTCCGCATTCAGTCTGAAGCTGGCACTGGAGCTGTTTAAGCAACCCAAACTGTGGTTTTTGTCGCTATATGTTGTGGGCGTTTCCTGTACGTACGATGTATTTGATCAGCAGTTCGCCAACTTCTTTACCTCGTTTTTTACGTCGGGTGAGCAGGGCACGCGCGTCTTTGGTTACGTCACCACGCTGGGCGAATTGCTGAACGCCTGCATCATGTTTTTTGCGCCGCTCATCGTTAACCGTATCGGCGGCAAAAATGCCTTGTTGCTGGCGGGCATGATCATGTCTGTGCGCATTATGGGCTCCTCTTTTGCCACCACGGCGGTGGAGGTGGTGATCCTGAAAACATTACATATGTTTGAGATCCCTTTCCTGATCGTCGGCTGTTTTAAATACATCACCAGCCAGTTTGAGGTGCGCTTCTCCGCCACGATTTATCTGGTGTGCTTCTGCTTCTTTAAGCAGTTAGCGATGATTTTTATGTCGGTACTGGCGGGCAATATGTACGAAAGCATTGGCTTCCAGGGCGCGTATCTGGTGCCGGGCTGTATTGCACTGGCCTTCACGCTGCTTTCCGTCTTCACGCTCAGCGGGCCAGGGCCGCTGACAGCGTTACGTCGGCAGCCTGTCTGACGCACAATTATCCCCTTAACACTGGGCAGGAGACTGCCCATTGCTTTCTCCGCGCTCCCCGCTTTTTGCCGCTTCCTTTCCCACCACATCGTGTCGTTTTGCGAACTGACTCACAATCATAAAAACGGTTTAGCAAATTGCTTTGCCTGGAAATCCGGCGATCAATATTATCCAAAACCTAAACCGGTTTAGCAAAATGACAACACCACGACCTGAACCTTTCTGGAATGGCAAAACGATGAGAAAAAAGAGACTTGCTGCAACCGTTGGATTGTTGCTCTGCGCAGGCCCGGCTCTGGCTGCGGAACCGAGCATGAACAGTATCGAAGCCCGGCTGGCCGCGCTGGAAAAGCGCCTGCAGGCGGCTGAGCAGCGTGCTGACGCCGCCGAACGTCGCGCAAACGCCGCAGAAAAACAGGCCCAGCAGCTTGCCAGCGCACAACAGCAAACCCAGGCCACTGCCACCCAGGTGGAACAGCGCACGGCGAAACTGGAACAGAAGGCGAGTGATGACGGGGGCTTTGAATTTCACGGCTATGCGCGTTCTGGCTTATTAATGAACAGCTCGGCGGCCAAAACGCAGGGCGGCCCGACCGTGACGCCGGCAGGGGAAACCGGTGGGCATGTCGGGCGCTTAGGCAACGAACCGGATACCTATGTCGAACTGAATCTGGAACATAAGCAAACGCTGGAAAACGGGGCGACCACCCGCTTTAAAGCCATGCTGGCCGACGGTCAGCGGACCTATAACGACTGGACGGCCGCCAGTAGCGATCTCAACCTGCGGCAGGCGTTTGTGGAACTCGGTCAACTGCCCACCTTTACGGGCGCGTTCAAAGACACCACCGTCTGGGCGGGGAAACGCTTTGACCGCGACAATTTCGATATTCACTGGATCGACTCCGACGTCGTGTTCCTCGCCGGGACCGGTGCCGGTATTTACGACATGAAGTGGAGCGATCAGGCTCACAGCAACCTGTCGCTCTACGGGCGCACCTTTGGTGATATCGAAAACAACGATAACACCGCACAGAACTACATTCTGACAGCCAACAACTATTACGGCCCGTTCCAGCTGATGCTCAGCGGTATGCGCGCCAAAGACAATGACGATCGGCTGGACGTGAATGGCCTGAAAGTGAAAGGCGATGCTGCGAATACCGGTCTGCATGCCCTGGTGGGGCTGCACAACGACAGTTTTTATGGTCTGCGTGAAGGAACGGCGAAAACCGCGCTCTTGTATGGTCACGGCTTAGGTGCAGAGGTCAAAGCCATTGGGTCCGACGGCGCATTGCTGCCGGATGCGGATACCTGGCGTCTGGCCAGCTACGGGATCACCCCACTGGGCGGCGGCTGGCATATCGCTCCGGCGGTGCTGGCGCAGAGCAGTAAAGATCGTTACGTCAAAGGCGACAGCTATCAGTGGGCGACCGCCAACATGCGCCTGATTCAGGGGCTGACGGAGAATTTCGAAATGCAGTACGAAGCCACCTATCAATATATGGATCTGCGTCCGGAAGGCTTCAATCAGCGTAGCGCAGTAAGTGGTAACTTCTACAAACTGACCGTTGCGCCTACGTTGAAAGCCAGCAACGTAGGGGAATTCCTGAAACGTCCGGAAATTCGCCTTTTCGCCACCTGGATGGACTGGGATCACCGACTGGACAACTATGCGCGCGGCGATGCGTTTGGCAGCAGCGGCTTTGAAGCCGGCGGTGAATGGAACTTCGGCGTACAAATGGAAACCTGGTTCTGACCGGGCGGCCCTGTAGGGCCGTTTCAACCGGGTTGACAACATTACACGACAACACAGAGGTTTTTTATGGATTTTGTACAAATCTCCCGCGCATTACTGCTGCTGCTGGGAGGCAAAGAAAATATTGCCAGCGCAGCCCACTGCGCAACCCGGCTCCGGCTGGTGCTGGTCGAGGATGCCAAAGCGGATACCGCCGCGATCGGTAAAATCGACGGTGTGAAGGGCTGTTTCCGCAACGCGGGTCAGCTGCAGGTCATTTTTGGGACTGGCGTGGTCAACAAAGTCTATGCGGCGTTTGTGGCGGAAGCGGGCATCAGCGAGTCCAGTAAATCGGAAGCGGCCGACATTGCGGCCCGTAAGCTCAATCCCTTCCAGCGTATCGCCCGATTGCTGTCGAATATTTTTGTCCCGATTATTCCGGCGATCGTTGCCTCCGGCCTGCTGATGGGCCTGCTGGGCATGGTCAAAACCTATGGCTGGGTTAACCCGGAAAACGCCCTGTATATCATGCTGGATATGTGCAGTTCGGCGGCGTTTATCATTCTGCCGATTCTGATTGGCTTTACGGCGGCCCGTGAGTTTGGTGGTAACCCGTTCTTAGGCGCTACGCTGGGCGGTATTCTGACGCATCCTGCGCTGACTAATGCCTGGGGTGTGGCGGCCGGTTTCCATACTATGAACTTCTTTGGTATCGAAGTGGCGATGATTGGCTACCAGGGCACGGTCTTTCCGGTCCTGCTGGCCGTGTGGTTTATGAGTCTGCTGGAAAAACAGCTGCGCCGCATCATCCCGGATGCTCTCGATCTGATCCTGACGCCCTTCCTGACAGTGATCATCTCTGGCTTTGTGGCACTGCTCATCATTGGCCCGGCCGGGCGCGCGTTGGGGGATGGTATCTCCTTTGTGCTCAGCACCCTGATTGCCCATGCAGGCTGGCTGGCCGGATTGCTGTTTGGCGGGCTGTATTCCGTTATCGTGATTACTGGTGTGCATCACAGTTTCCACGCGATTGAAGCCGGCCTGCTGGGTAACCCGTCTATCGGCGTCAATTTCCTGTTGCCGATTTGGGCGATGGCTAACGTGGCACAGGGCGGCGCATGTCTGGCCGTGTGGTTTAAAACGCAGGATGCCAAAATCAAGGCGATTACTTTGCCCTCTGCGTTTTCTGCCTTGCTGGGCATTACCGAAGCGGCCATCTTTGGTATTAACCTGCGCTTCATGAAGCCCTTCATCGCCGGCCTGATCGGGGGAGCCATCGGCGGTGCCTGGGTGGTGTCGATGAAAGTGTATATGACGGCGGTGGGCCTGACGGGCTTACCCGGTATGGCGATCGTTCAGGCCAGTTCGCTGCTGAATTATATTATTGGTATGGTTATCGCCTTTAGCGTCGCCTTTGTGATCGCCTTCCTGCTGAAATACAAAACGGACTCTGAATGATGGCTAACAACACTCTGCTGCCCGCCATGCTGAAGGCGGTAATGAAAGGCCAGCCTAAAGCACGCGAGGACAGCCACTATCCGGGCTGGCACCTGGCGCCGGTCACCGGGCTGCTTAACGATCCCAATGGGTTTATCCATTTCGACGGGCACTATCACCTGTTCTACCAGTGGAACCCCCTGGGCTGTGAGCATAAGCATAAATGCTGGGGCCACTGGCGCTCTGCGGATTTGCTGCACTGGTCGCATGAACCTGTCGCGTTGCTGCCAGACGAAGAGTACGACCGGAGCGGCTGCTATTCAGGCAGCGCGGTAGACGATAATGGCACCTTAACCCTGTGTTATACCGGCAACGTTAAGTTTGCCGACGGCTCCCGTACCGCCTGGCAGTGCCTGGCGGTGCAGAACCCTGACGGGGGATTCGATAAGCTGGGGCCGGTGCTTCCCCTGCCGGCGGGCTACACCGGCCATGTTCGTGATCCGAAAGTCTGGCGTCATGGCGCACACTGGTACATGGTGCTGGGCGCGCAGGACAAGCAGCTCAAGGGCAAAGTTCTGCTACTGCGCGGAAGCGATCTGCACCACTGGGAAAACCTCGGCGAAATTGCCGGTAGCGGTCTGGGTGGACTGGGCGAAGCCGGTTATATGTGGGAATGCCCGGACATGTTCACCCTGGGAGAATCGACGTTTTTGATCTGCTGTCCTCAGGGCATTGAACGGGAAGAGAAACGCTTTCTGAACAGCCATCCCTGCGCCTGTCTCAGCGGCACGCTGGATTATGAAAACGCCCGCTATACGCACGGGGGGTTCACTGAGCTGGATGCGGGGTTTGAATTCTATGCGCCGCAGACCACGCTGACCGAGGATGGCCGTCGGCTGCTGGTGGGCTGGATGGGCGTCCCGGACGGGGAGGATATGCATCAGCCTACCGTGAAATTCGGCTGGATTCATCAAATGACCTGTATCCGGGAACTGAGCGCGCGCGACGGTAAACTGTACCAGCAACCGGTGGCGGAACTGCAGGCGTTGCGCGGCGAGACGCAGCGCTATCACGGCAACGCCAGTCAGGCTCCGTTACTCGCTGCACAACGGCTTGAGCTGATGCTGGAATCAGGCGGCGGGATCACGCTGGATTTCGCCGGTTCACTGCTGCTGACCTGGCATGCGGATGCATTGTGCCTGGCGCGCCGCAGTCTGGAAACCGGCGAATGGCTGTACCGCCACTGGAACGGGCGGGCGCACAAACTGCATATTTTGTGTGACCACTCCAGCGTAGAGATTTTTATCAATGACGGAGAAGGCGTGATGAGTAGCCGTTACTTTCCCACGCATCCGGCGGAGTTACGCCTGCGCGGTAGCGCAGAAGTCACGGCCTGCTACTGGTCGTTACGATCCTGCATGGTAGAATAAGCCCTTGTTTCCTTAACCGAAGCACCGTCGTGAAAAAAACAAAGCGCGTTACCATCAGTGATATCGCTGCGCTGGCCGGGGTGTCAAAAGCCACGGCCAGCCTGGTGCTTAACGGGCGCGGTAAAGAACTGCGCGTGGCGCAGGAAACGCGTGAACGCGTCATGGCCCTTGCTCAGCAACATCACTATCAGCCCAGCATCCACGCGCGTCTGCTGCGTGAAAATCGCAGCCATACGTTGGGGCTGGTGGTGCCTGAAATCACCAACTATGGTTTCGCCGTGTTTTCTCACGCGCTGGAAAACCTGTGCCGTGAAGCGGGTCTGCAACTGCTGATCTCCTGCACCGATGAAAATGCCAGTCAGGAAACCCTGGTGGTCAACAATCTGGTCTCGCGTCAGGTGGATGGTTTGATCGTCGCCTCCAGTCAGCAGAGCGACAGCGACTTCCTGAAGCTGAGCGAGCAACTGCCGGTCGTGCTGTTTGACCGCCACGTAAATAACAGCAGTTTGCCGCTGGTGATAACGGATTCACTAACGCCAACTGCCGAGCTGGTAGAACGTCTGGCGCGCGCGCATCCTGATGAGGTTTATTTTCTGGGTGGGCAGCCGCGCCTGTCACCGACGAAAGATCGGCTGGCTGGCTTTATGCAGGGCCTGGCGCGGGCGGGCGTCACGCCGCGACCGGAATGGATCATCCAGGGCAACTACCACCCCAGCAGCGGCTATGAGATGTTTGCCGCGCTCTGTGCGCGGTTAGGCAGGCCGCCGAAAGCCGTGTTTACCGCCGCCTGTGGCTTACTGGAAGGGGTTCTGCGCTACATGAGCCAGCACCATTTGCTGGAGAGTGATATCCATATCGCCAGTTTCGACGATCACTATTTATATGACTCGCTGTCACTGCATATCGATACCGTAGAGCAGGATGTGCCGCGCCTGGCGCAGGAGTGCTTTTCGGTCATCACGCAAATGATTCAGGGGCAGGACCTGGCGGAGCGGCAGATCGTTTTGCCCGCCAGGCTGCGCTACCGCTCCTCGCTGGCGGGGTGATCCGGTTCAGCGGCAGGCCACAAGCGTGGTTCAGGTAACCGATCCCGTGCTGCTGCCACTCCGTTTCTCCATCAGGACCAGATTACGGACAGGGCTCACGAAACGGGGACGGCATCAGGCCGTGCTTCGCCATGTGGCCATCTGAACGTTTTTATTATGGCCGGTCGGGATTACTTACCACGCGATAACGTGCGGCTGTCGAGCCACTCAAAAAGCAGCATGCCTGCCAGCATCGCCAGGACAAAGACAATGCCTTTGAGCACGCCGCCGCCGAGCAGGACCAGCGCCGGGCCGGGGCAGATGCCCGCCAGTCCCCAGCCGATGCCAAACAGGGCCGCGCCGCTGATGAGCCGTTTATCCAGTGTGCGGTTGCCAGGCAGATAAAACGTTTCCTCAAAGACGGGCCGCTTGCGTCGGGAAGCCAGCCAGAACGTTACCAGCCCGGCGATAACCGCGCCGCCCATCACCAGCGCCAGAGAGGGATCCCAGGCGCGGGTAATGTCCAGAAAACCCAAAACCTTCGCCGGATTCGCCATGCCGCTGACGAGCAAACCCGTGCCAAACAACAGTCCACTAAGCAGAGAAAATAAAACGACCATCGTGCCTCCTGATGTTTACCCGTGACCCATCATGCCGACGGTCAGCATGGCGGTTAACATAAAGACCAGTGTCGCCACCAGTGAGCGCGGCGACAGTCGCGATAAACCACAGACGCCGTGACCGCTGGTACAGCCCGAGCCCAGGCGCGCGCCCAGGCCCACCAGTAAGCCGGCCAGCACCAGGCGTCCCCATGAGGCGTCAATGTCGATAGCGGGCAGCGCGCTGAATAACTGAAACACCAGCGGTGACGACACCAGGCCCGCAATGAACGCGAACCGCCACGGCTTGTCAGCCGACTGACGTTTCAGCAGGCCGCCCAGAATGCCGCTGATACCAGCGATGCGGCCACAAAATAGCACTAACAGACCCGCCGCCGCGCCAATCAGCAGGCCACCTGCCAGACTCTGAATCGGCGTAAAATGGTCCAGATCGATATGCATTACCGTTGACTCCTTGTGATCTGCCAATGCGTGCTTTAAACACGCCCTGTTCCAGCTAGCGTTCACCGTCGCTCTCAGGTGAACGACCGCGATTGCGCTTTACCTGCAACGCCATGCGCCTCAGCGCAAATAACGTGGTCGCGCTGCGGTGGCCGGGCAATATCTTCTTCTGACGACTGTCACAGGCTATTTTCACACAGCTGACGTACTGTGCTTACCGGCTTTTAAAGCAGGATGACGGCATCTGCCGTCTTTATCAATCGGCTTCGTGTGAGGCACATAAAAGTTCTGTGCACAGATCTGTTTTGCGCCAGGTGTACGGGGAGAGGGTACGGACAGAGGTGGATGTCCGGACAGGATAAAAGAGGCGTGATAAGGGAAAGGAACCGGTCAGGGATAACCGCCAGTAAAGATCAACCGGGCCATATTGCATTGGCGGAATCGTATTGCTGTGTGCGTCTTGGTGAACAAAAAGGGGCTAAGCCCTGACGAATCCCCACAAAAATGAGACAGACATAGCAAGATGTGATCTACTGATTCTTCCACAAATTCAATGGGATCACCGCTATGCCTGCCCGTAAAGTATGTCAGAATTTTTTTCAGGATGCTCT
>NZ_VZPF01000046.1 GCF_008801695.1 Pantoea stewartii subsp. stewartii | reverse complement strand
ATGGAGGCGAAGCGCCTCAAGGAGCCATGTCCGGTGTTTCACGCGATAGTGTCCATTAAAAAATGATGGACACTATTTTCCCGGAACCGGAGCCCGCTGCACAGACGGTTTAAATGTGACGCTTACAGCAATCCAGCAAAGGCATCAAGATGACGTCTGCACGATGAGTGGAAACAAGCCCGGTAGACTCAGAAAGAGAGGCTTTACGGGTAAAGGCAGCATGATATCGATTACCGAAAACGCTCATCCTGAATGTGGGTGACAGTATCAAAACCAGTAACAGTTTTGACTATGCTCTCTATCCCCGTTTTGACAGACATGACGGTGACAGTCGGCATTATCTGGTATTTTCGCCTTTTGCTACGGGCAGTCCTGTCACGCATCATTGCCGTTTCTCAATCAAAACGGAATGGATTACCTTTGATCAATACATTCAGGGCCAAAATAAACGCGAGGAAAAGTGGGCAGATTGAGAAGGCTGCGGATTTTAAATGGCTCAATCCGTTCATTAAAAAAGCCTGCGTTACACAGGCAGAAATCGTTACAAGGGAAAATCCAGTTGTCAGCATGCGCTGACCCGGCAAGCATACAGTGAATGGGGTTTTTAGATACAAGTGAATAACTTTTGATCAGTAAAAGGCACGATGTGTATGTTGCAGGCATAAAAAAGCCCACTCGGATGTGGGCATAGCAAAATTGGCTATTAATGTAAGGTTCTAACAATTACTTCCTTACTATCGGCAATCCCGCGCCAGGCTTTAGCCGCCGTAAAAAATAAACCTTTCATATTGCCGACAGCCTTCGGTGCGAAAGGCGGGCAACGTGCTCTGTTCTTATCCCGTGACTGACTTTTACAGCGTGTCGCTATTCTTTTGCAAGATTAATCGTGCTGGCAGAAGCGGCAGAGTCAGATTCAGACCAGGTGTCCCTAAGACTTAATGGTGCCGTTAAGCGCTTATCCGTCGTTTGAGCAATGGCAGTGTGTTCCCTGACAATCAACATAAAAATGGCGTGGAGATGTTTTGGCAGGCGTTAAACGATATGTTCTTACGCTCGGATACGACTTTTTTCCCGCGCGGCGGGGTTACTGTGGCGGACAGGCTGAGGCCAGCAGGTTACCTTTCTTCTCTGTGTACTAATCTTGTCTGCAGTCATTTCATTATTCAGAGAAGGGCAAGCCGTGCCGGGAAACAAAGCAGGAATCACTGTGGGTTCAGATCATATCATCATCGCTCGACGTTACCGCGCTCTTGGCGCGCTCAACGATCTCTTTATCGCAGTATGGTTCCTGACGGGCAGCATCCTGTTTTTCTTCGACTCGCTGATGACAGGTGGAACATGGTTATTTGTCGTGGGGAGCCTTCAGTTATTACTTCGCCCGGCAATCACCCTGGCAGAACTGGTACACGTAAAGCGCATCGATCAACATCCACAAAAACCTCAGTAGTCCTTTACCCCTGTATCACGGACAGATAAACGCATTCAGCCTGCCTGATATATGAACGACTCAGGCAGGCTAAATGAAAGGTGAGGCGATTTCAGGAGATCACCAGGTGCGGGCGGGCGGTGGTGGCGGTTGCTGCCCGGTTGCAGGCGGCGGTGGTGCAACGGTGCCTGCCGGTGGTGGGGCCAGTGCCTGACCCGGTGGCGGAGGCGGGCGATGATCGTGTGGCGGTGGGGGTGGCGCACAGCCGGGGCCCGGTGGCGGCGGTGGCACGCGGTCAATGTTGAGGCAGCGACAACAGCAGCGAAAAAAGTCAGACGACGATTCATGCTATTTCCCTTGTGAAATTAACAGTAAGCTAATTGTAGTTAGCTGTTACTAAACATAACGGGGGTAAAGCAGAAAAGCGAAGCGATTCCGCCCTCTATCCGTTTTTTGAGATACTTCTCATCTCGCGCGTTTAATCCGGTTTTTTGTCTCAACGCCAGCTAAAGTAGCGCATCACAAAAGAGGAGTGGCGTTTATGAATGGCATTTTGAAATTCGTCCGCGGCTGGCTGATTTTTTCAGTGTTATGGGGCGTCTTCATGTGGTTTATGTCATGGCAGGCGCAGGGCAAAGAAATTGGCCTGGCTGTTTTGATGAGTCTTTATGCTGGCCTGTTATACCAGGCATTAATAACGATGGTCGCGCGCTATCGGGCACGGCGACAGCAGGCGTAAGAGGGGCCTGCTGCGTGCCGCAGCAGGCCAGTGTCTCAGCTCAGATTACCGCTCAGGCGGCGATGAAAATCGCTGCTGCGCATATCCAGCCCTTCAATGGTGACGCTGGCACCATGACGCTGATAACGGTATTCGATACCATCCAGTGCAGCGACGGTGGAGGCATCCCATATCTGCGCGTGCGTTAAATCAATGGTGACAGATTTAGGGTCATGTGCGTAATCGAAGTGCTCAAACAGATCGTTGCTGCTGGCAAAAAACAGCGGTCCGCGAACATCGTAGCGCACAGACTGTCCGTCCTCACTCAACGTTCTTTCCGCATGAATCACATGCGCGACGCGCCGGGCAAACAACATCATTGCCACCACCACACCCGCCAGCACCCCCAGCGCCAGATTACTGGTTAATACGGTAATACCTACCGTTAACAGCATGACCAGCGTTTCTGACCAGGGCATCCGTTTCAGCGTCGCGGGCTGCAAACTGTGCCAGTTGACCGTCTTGACGGCGACAATCATCATGATGCCGGCCAGGACCACCATCGGGATCTGCGCCATGATGTGGCTCAGGCCCGTCACCAGCAGTAACAGCACGAGGGCGGCGGCAACCGTTGAAACCCGGCTACGTGCTTTACCCAGTTCCACGTTGACAATGGTCTGTCCGATCATGGCGCATCCGGCGATACCACCGTAAAAACCGGCCAAAATATTACCTATACCCAGCCCCCAGGATTCGCGACGTTTGCTGGACGGCGTATCTGTAAGGTCATCCACCAGCTTGGCGGTCAGTAGCGATTCCATTAGTCCTACAAACGCCACGCTCAGCGCGGTGGGCCAGACGATGGATAAGGTCTGCCAGTTGAGCGGAACGGTCAGTGCCGTAAAGTCTGGCAGACCTGCGCTCATGGGGCCTTCATCACCCACCGTCGGGACGCGATAGCCCATCGCCAGCGTCACGGCGGTCACGGCCACGATGGCCACTAAGGGAGAGGGCACACTTTTCAGCACGCGGGGCAGGAGCAGCACGATGGCCAGCGTCACGGCGAAGAGTGCCCACACCAGCGGCGATTGACCCCAGACATGCGGGACCTGAGCAAAGAAAATTAAAACGCCAAGCGCATTCACAAAGCCGATCATGACCGAACGGGGAATATAACGCATCGCACGTGACATACCTGTCACGCCGAACAGAATCTGAATGATCCCGGCCATTACAACGGCAGGAAGAATATAGGCCACGCCATGCGCATGGACCATAGGCCCAATCACCAGCGCAACCGAACCCGCTGCGGCGGTTACCATGGCAGGGCGGCCGCCAAGCAAAGACAGCGTCAGGCAGAGTACGACAGAGGCCACCAGGCTGACCTTCGGATCGACACCGGCGATAACCGAAAACGAGATCACTTCCGGAATAAGCGCCAGCGCCGTGATCACGCCGGCCAGGCATTCTCGCGTCAGCAGTGCAGGCGAGCGTAAGACGCGGCCGACACTGACATCGTTTTCCACAACGGCTGTTGTGGCGACATCATGTTGTTGATTCATAGTGTAAACAGGCTCTTTTATTTTAAGCTTGCGCGAAAGGCAAGGAAGACAGGATTTGGTGAAGGGCGAATGTTACCGACAGCTCAGAGAAGAAGCCAGAAAAAGCGAAATGACTCCATCCATGGAGAAAGGATTATACCGTCAGGTCGTCTGGCGTTTTATACACCACCATCTCAAGCAGATGACGATAAACGTCCAGTGAGACTTCGTCGCGCTCCAGCTCGAGGCGATGAATCAATTTAGAAATAATGGCTTTATTATTGACGGCCATACCTGACTGTAAGATTTCCGCGACAACGAGACCAAGAATCTCCATATCGCTGTCGGGTTTAGTCGCCGCAGCGGTTAAGTAATCCGCGATCTCTTTATCCGTTTGGGGCAGTGTGTTTTGCATGTGTCAGCCTTTGAAAAAGTCGGCTACCCGGTAGAGTGCGCGACAAACAGACCTAAAAGCCATCGCATAAAAATACAATGGCGCCAAACTCAACAAGCAGGTCATCAAAATCAAAAAAAAAACCTCTGAGGGTGGAAATCCATTACACCTTCAGAGGCGACGCAGATGCATCATTCGTTACAGAGTCGTGATCACAACTCGTTGTATGTAAAGTTATACAATTAAAGTTTATTTGTACAAGTAGATTATTAAGCATAAAATGCTAATCCTTAACAATTAGGATGTTAAGAATTTTGTTTGTCGCTTTCCTGTACAGGAAATGTGTACAAGCGGGCCAGGCCGACGGGAAAGCAGCGTGCTTTCCCGGGAGGGTTAACTAAACAGGTTGAGTTTTGCAGTGAGTTTGCGAACCGCTTTTTTGTCGCCCACTATCGCCATCCCAAGCAGGCGCCATTCCGGGGCGGGCAGCGTCTTCATCGTGTCACTGAAGGCCTGGTAGTCGGTGGTTGACTGACCCTGCTCGGGAAAGACCACAATGTCACAGTCTGTCTGTTCACTCTGACGCCACACGGTGCTGAGTTGCGCACTATCGGCCCCCAGGACAGGAATGCCAACGGGGATGAGTCCCGGATAGCGCTGCGTTGTCGCATCTTACAGATCTTCACCGACCAGACTGGGATGACGTTGTCCCAGCGTCAGAGCGATAACGGCGGCAGCATTGGTGGCTTTGCCGGCCGGTAACGCACTGTTCAAAATCATGACACATCGTAAGTCGCTCATTATCTTCTCCTGACACAAAATGCCATTGTGGCAAGGCTAGTGGTCAGCGTCTGGAAGATTTGTGCACAGTTGCTGGTAACGTGCAGGCGTCAGCTGGCAGGCGCGTTTAAACCAGCGCCCCAGATGACTCTGGTCTGCAAAGCCAAGATCGGCAGCCACCTCAGCGGGTAAATGGCCCATAGCCAGCCGTCGGCGTGCCTGACTGAGTCGCCACTGTACCAACCAGGCGTGGGGCGGCAGGCCCCACTGCTGCTGGAACAGGCGGGAAAGCCGAAAACGATCCACGTTCAGCGCCTGTGCCATCTGGGCAATGCCGGGGTTATCGACATGGTAAGCAATAAGCCAGTCTCGTGCCTGATGGGCCAGTGTCGGTGCCACATCCGGCCACGTATTGCGCCAGACAGGCAAGTGACGAAGATGGCGGAATAGCCGCTCCAGCGCCGCATCTTTGATTAACTGCGGGTGATTGTGCCAGAGCGCGTCGAAGGCGTGCCAGACCGCCCAGGAGAGCCATTTCTCATCCTGAAGCGTGGTGGCAAAACGCAGTTCACTGCCGGGCGCACTGTCCAGACAGCCAGGTGCAAACTGCTGGTGCAGATGATGAGGTGACAGATAGAGCATGCGGTAGGTAAAGCCCTGTGCATCAATGGCATCGCCATCGTGAAGCTCTTCAGGTTCCAACATAAAGACCGTGCCCGGTCGGCTCCGATGACGTTTCTGACGGGAGTGGAACTGCTGCACGCCTTGCTCCGTCACGCCAATTAAGTAACTGTCATGCCAGTGAGGATCGTAAGCATGTCCGGTAAAATGCGCCCGTATCGCTTCGATGCCGCTACGCGCGTCGCGGCGCAGATCGACCCAGTTATGGGTGGAGGTGTTCACGCTTTTGTCCTCCCCGAGGTGTTGACAGCAGGATCATGACTGGACATTTTGACGTTGTTATCCAGTATTTAACAGTACAGATGCTTTTCTTTCGCATTTTGCTTTGCGTATAATAACTTAATCAATTAATTAGAACTCTAATCATTAGGCGGCTACTTATAAATGTCATCTAACCGTACCTTTACCCACCTGCTGCACCTGACCGCCCATGCCTGGCGCCTGGCCGTTGACCGCCATCTCAAAGACAGCGGTCTGAGCACCAGTAGCTGGATGGCGATAGGGCTTATCGCCAGTGAACCTCAACGCCTCACGCAAACCGAACTGGCGCAGTTAATGGGCCTGGAAGATGCGAGTATGGTGCCGTTGGTGGATCGCCTGGTGAAACAGGACCTGTTATCCCGGGTCCAGCCCGCCGAAGATCGCCGCAAGCGTCATCTGGTGCTGACCGAGAAGGGCAATGAAGCGTTCGCAAAAGTAAAGACGCAGACCGATGCGCTGCGCACGCAACTGCTGGAGGATATTGATCCTCAGGAAATCGCCCTGGTAGAGCGCGTTTTACAAACGCTGCTGACCCGAATGGGAAGTATGTAAGTATGGCCCGGCGCAATCCCTACGCTGCGCGTGAATGGTTGCCTCATGAAAAACCCATGCTGCCGGGCTCGCCTTCGACGCCAATCCATTCCCCACCCAAGCGTGTTGCCTTTGGGCTGATAGGGTTGCTGATCTCGCTGACCGGCGCGTTAAGTAATGCGCTGGTTACGGCTAATCTGACCAATCTGCAAGGCACCTTTGCGGCTTATGCCAACGAAATTGCCTGGCTGCCCGCGGTTTATGTGATGGGGAATATCTCCATCAACCTGCTGTTGGTAAAATTTCGCCAGCAGTTTGGTTTACGCGTATTTACCGAAGCGTTTTTGGTGCTGTACGTCCTGGTCGCCTTTTTCCATCTGTTTGCCAACGATCTGAGTTCAGCGATTATCGTGCGCACGGCCCATGGCATGGTCAGTGCGGCGCTAAGCTCGCTGGGCATTTATTACCAGATTCAGGCCTGGCCTGCCAGGCATCGCTTAAAAGCGCTGGTCATTGGTCTCACCGCCTCACAGCTCGCTATTCCGCTGGCGCGCCTGTTCTCCAGTGAGTTGCTACAACTGGACGAGTGGCGAGGGCTGTATCTGTTTGAGCTGGGGTTAGCGCTGATTGCATTAGGGGCGGTGCTGGTGGTTAAGCTGCCGCCGGGCGATCGTATTAAAGCTTTTGAAAAGATGGATTTCCTGACGTTTATCCTGCTGGCTCCGGGCATGGCGTTGCTGTGTGGCGTGCTGTCGCTAGGCCGTATTGAGTGGTGGTTCAGTACGCCCTGGCTGGGGATCTGTTCAGCCCTGGCGCTGGTGCTGATCGTCAGTGCCTTTGTGATTGAGCACAATCGCCGCAATCCACTCATTAACACGCGCTGGCTCAGCAGTGGAATGATCGTGCGTTTAGGCATTGTGATGATCATGATTCGCATCGTACTGGCAGAGCAGAATACGGGGGCAGTCGGCTTCCTGCAGCAGATTGGATTACAGAATGATCAAATGCAAGGCCTGGCGCTTGCCATCATGGCCGGTGTGGTGGCGGGCATTGCCGCCAGCGCGCTGACTATCAAGCCTACCCATCTTAACTGGCCGATCGTCGCATCGCTGGTCGTCATGATTATCGCCTCACTGATGGATGCGCAATCCAGCCCGGTCACGCGCGCGAACAATATGTACCTGAGTCAGTTTCTGCTGGGATTCGGCAGTGCCTTTTTCATGGCGCCGGCCATGCTGATGGGAATTGGCAGCGTCGTCACGCAGCCTAAAAATCTGGTCAGTTTCGTTGTCCTGTTCGGCATGAGCCAAAACCTGGGCGGTTTAATCGGATCCGCGATTCTGGGAACCTTTCAGGTCTGGCGTGAAAAATATCACTCCAGCCTGCTCGGCGATCAATTATCGTTACTGGATCCCAACGTCAGCGATCGGCTTACGCAATATGGTGGACTCTTTAGCAGCCAGATTGGCGATAGCGCATTATTGAGTGCCCAAAGCACCAGCCAGCTTCAGTCCGTCGCCACCTTGCAGGCGAACGTCCTGGCCTACAACGACACCTATCTGCTGACCGCAACTCTGGCGCTGGTTACGCTGATGTGGGTGTTATGGCGTTTAACACGTCGACGCTACCTTGACTGGCGACAGGCCAAATTTCATCTGGCAGAGCAGCGTCAGCTCGCCGCCGCACAAGAACGAACGGAGTAAGTATGAGTCAGCAGGATGAACTTCAGGCAGCAGAACGCGATCGGGCCAATCGTCGTCGTATTCTCTCCATCGCCCTAGGGAGCGGCATTGCGGTCATTGGTGTGCTGGTTATTCTGTATGCCTGGCAGCTATGGCCTTTTACCAGTCCGGTCCAGAGCACGGAAAACGCCTATGTACGCGGCCAGGTCACCTTTATCAGCCCGCAGGTGAGCGGATATCTGACTGCTGTGAACGTGGCCGATCTGCAGCCGGTCAAAAAAGGTCAGGTGCTGATGACGATTGACGATCGTATTTATCGCCAGCGAGTGCATCAGGCGCAGGCACAACTGGCCATGAAGCAGGCCGCTCTGAGCAACAATCAACAGCAGCGTCTTAGCGCGCAGGCCACGATCCAGAGCAACAAAGCCGCTCTGGAAAACGCCAGAGCGCAGGCGGTGAAAAGTGGCCTGGATCTGAAGCGGGTAGAGAATCTGGCCGCGGATGGTTCGCTCTCCGTGCGTGAGCGGGATGCCGCACGCGCAGCGAACGCGCAGGGGCTGGCTCAGCTTCATCAGGCAGAAGCCCAGGTTGCAGTCGCTCAGCAAAATCTGCAAACGGTGATCGTAAACCGGGCGTCGCTGGAGGCGGACGTTGCCAGTGCGCAGGCGGCGCTGGAGCTGGCTGAAATCGACCTGGCAAACACCCGTATCATATCACCCGATGCGGGTCAGTTAGGGCAGTTATCGGTGCGTAAAGGCGCCTATGTGACGGCCGGGACTCGCCTGACCTCCGTGGTGCCTGCACATAAGTGGATCATCGCAAACTATAAAGAAACCCAGCTTGCGCATATCCGCGTGGGGTTGCCGGTGACGATTCGTGTCGATGCGCTGGATGGTAAACGTTTCGACGGTCGCGTTGCCGATATCTCGCCAGCGGCAGGCTCAGAATTCAGCGCTATCTCACCGGATAACGCGACCGGTAACTTTGTGAAAATCGCCCAGCGTATTCCCGTACGCATTGACGTCGCGCCGGAGGTGCAGCAACAGTTACGGCCCGTCATGTCAGTCGAGGTCAGTATTGATACGGCGGCCTCACCAGTCAGTGAGACCGCACCATGAAGGGCGCTCGGTTAGTGGCAGGCGTGCTGGCCGCCCTGTTAGCAGGGTGCAGCACCCAGGTTGAGAAAGCCCCGGCCTCGTTACCCATTCCGTCACAATGGCGCGAACAGGTTGGGCCTTCCGCGCCGCCAGAGGCGGCCTGGTGGCAGGCGTTTGGCGATCGGGATCTGAACCGACTGGTGGAGCAGGCATTACAGCATAATCCCGATATTTTGATAGCCCGTTCGCGGGTGGATCAATATCGTGCGCAACTGCGTGGCGCTGAGGGCGATAACTTTCCCACGCTCAGTGGCGGGGTTGCGGCAACGCGTCAACGTGCCCTGTCGGCTGTGACCGGGCAGCCTTATGAAACCTCCGTTTTTCAGGGGCAGCTTCAGGCCAGTTACAATGTCGATTTGTGGGGCGCACGGGCCGATACGATTGATGCCACCCGCGCCACGCTGGAGGCGCAGCAGGCGGCCGCGTCGGCCGCAGAACTGACCATCGCCAGTTCCGTTGCATCGGGTTATATGACGCTCTGCGCGCTGGATGAACAACTGCGCGTGACCGAAGCGACGCTGGCCATACGGCGTAACTCGCTCCGACTGGCGCAGCGTCAGTTTGAAACAGGTTATACGTCCCGGCTGGAGTGGATGCAGGCCTCATCGGAGTATCAGTCCGCGCAAGCCCAGGTGCCGCAGTTACAGCATCAGATTGCTCAGCAGGAAAACGCGCTCAGTATTTTAGTCGGCATGAACCCTCGGGAGGTAGCCCGTCACCGCGCCTTTACTGTCCTGATGCCACAGACGATACCGGGCATTTTGCCGTCAGCCTTACTGAATCGTCGCCCGGATATCGTCCAGGCGCAGCGCCAGCTGCTGGCCGCCGATGCCAGCCTGGCTGCGTCAAAGGCGAAGTTACTGCCGGGAATTAATCTGACAGCGTCGGGCACGTTACAGCGTTCCGTTTTGCATCAGCTGGTGGACGATCCCTTCCGCCTCTGGAGCGTAGGGGGCAGTATTCTGGCACCGTTGCTGAACCGTGAAGCATTGACCGCCCAGGTCGATGTCGCTATGGCTTCTCGCAATCAGGCACTTTACACCTATGAGAAAGTGGTAAGAAACGCGTTCTCCGAAGTCAATAACGCGCTGGATGCCATTCGCCAGGGTGAAGCACAGCGTGAAGCGCTCCAGAAGCAAGAGCAGTTTGTCGCCGAGGCACTGCGTATTGCAACGAATCGCTATCAAAATGGCTATGCTTCTTATCTGGATGAACTGGATGCGCAACGCACCCTGTTTGCCACGCAGCTAAATCTGGTAACGGTAAAGAATAATCTGTTGCAGGCCCAAATCGCTTTATACAGTGCACTCGGCGGGGGCTGGTCGGGCGAAAACCAGAGTGGGGCACGGCATCAGGCTGACGCCAGGGGGCCGTAATCGTCGCCCATCAGTTTGCCAGCGGTCTGTTTTGTAAAATCACGGCTAACGCGACGGGTTTGTTTTACACTGTCGCGCACTATCGCCCCATTATGCCGTTTTGACCAGGAAGAGCATGTTCTTACCCCACCCACCAGAAGAGCATGAGGAACCCGTGGCTCAGCCGCTTGCCGATGCGCACTTCGCGATTGTGGTGCTTGCAGTGACGTCGGTAACGCTTATAATTTTCGTTCTGATCGTCACGCTTTGGATGAGCTAGTGTTTATCAACCGGACCTGAAAGGAGTGAGGGATGGAATCGCGCGATGATAAACTGATTGCGATTATTGGGCTGCTGACGGCTTGCCTGATTGGTGTCACCTTTCTGTTTCTGATGACATGGTTTAACGACAGCCGTCTTACCACGCCCGTCGACCATGTCGATGCACAAACCTGCTATCCTAAACCGCCTACCGGTCAACGCTGAACGCGCTGACTGAATTTAATCTGCTGGCTTCGTAGTACCAGTGCCAGATTCTCGTGTACCGTTCGGTTGCCGTTCGGATCGGCCAGCCCTAACAGTGAGCCTGGCGACCGTCTGTCATCGGCCCAGGCCGGATACTCAACCACCGGGTACAGAGAAATCCCTTCCATCGCGATACCCTGATCCAGCGCGACCATAACATTTTCACTGACTTCCTGCAGCCAGGGGGCCCGTGCCTCGCCTTCTGCGCCCGTCTCAGCGATTAACATGGGGCGCTGATAGCGTTGCCAGTACTGGGCCAGTAACAGGTGGAGTGGGGCCCGTACGGGATCGTCTCTGTCCATGGGCTGATCGGGAAAATACCAGTGGTTATCGGGGTAATAATTCAGACCCAGAATATCCAGATACTCTTCGCGCCCGCCCAGTTCCTTATCAAGGCGACCGGCCAGCATATCCCAGGCCTCAAACTGAGCCTGATGTTGGGCATCGGCCCCGGGTTTACTGTCGGGGTTATCAGGATGATGGGCAATCTGTACCAGCGGATCGGTAAGGACAAATCGCGCCGCGGGAATCACGTCGCGAATCGCCTGTATCGCCGCCAGAGAGGCACGGACCAGTTGCCGTTTTAACTCTTTTCCGCGCTGACTGACGTGAGGATTAAACCAGGCCACCTCCGCACCCGCCTAGGACCAGAACGATATTTGGTTAATCGGGGTAAAAAAGGGCTGTTCGATTCCCCGATCGCGCAGCAATGTCGCCATCGCACGGGCATAACGTTCAAAATGATCGACAAAGCTGGCTTTCCAGATAGTGAGATGGTCCGGATAGCCAAAATGGGCCAGCTCCCAGATGACCTGCAACTGTTGATCCCGCGCCGCATCGACCATGGGTAAAAAGCTACGCCAGTCGTACTGGCCTGGCGTTTTCTCAATCAGATGCCAGCGCGCACCGTCACGTGCGGTCAACAGGTGCAAATCGACCAGCGCGGCATAGTCTTTTCTGAACAACATATCGTGGCCACTGCTGATCACCATATCCAGGCGCTTACCTGGCGTGCGGCAGGCGGTAGAGCAGGGAAAACTGCCCTGAAAAAAGCTTTGAAACAGACGGGGTTGATGGTGTACGTGATCGTCAGTGATAGGCTGGTTGCGCATATTCCTCTCCTGCCGGACAAATGTCGGTCACAGATCGTTCGAGTAAGTCTAGACTAAAAAACATTGCTTTCAGTCTTGCTGCTGAGCAACCGCGGCTGGCATCCCGTGCCGCGCGAAGGAATAATAATAAATGACCGTAAGATTCAGGGACTCTCCATGACCGAAGCGTTTAATCTTCCCCAGCCTGCACCGAACCAGAGTTGGCTTGAGCAACGGCTTGTTCCGCCCGGGCTGCGTCATCCGGGGCTAAGCGGTATTCATCCGCTGAGTGACGGGCTGGATGCCTTTGCTGCCCGTTACCTGCTGATGGAAAAAGCGACAAAGACGCTGGATATTCAATACTATATCTGGCAAAACGACATGTCTGGTCGGCTCCTGTTCAGCGCCATGCTGGATGCAGCCAATCGCGGCGTGAAAGTCCGGCTCCTGCTCGATGATAACAATACGCCAGGGCTGGACGATACGCTGGCGCAGCTTAATCATCATCCAAATATTACCGTCAGACTGTTCAACCCCTTTTCCTTTCGCACGTTGCGCGCCTTGGGTTACCTCACTGATTTTGCACGCCTCAATCGTCGTATGCACAATAAAAGCTTTACCGCCGATGGCATCACCACGGTGGTGGGTGGGCGCAACATTGGCTATGAATACTTTGGGACAGGTAACGAACCGCTGTTTGCCGATCTCGACGTGCTGGCAATTGGAACCGTGGTCAAGGAAGTGGCGGAGGATTTTGAACGCTACTGGCACAGTAAACCAGTTTCCCCTTTGGACGATGTGCTGGAACAGGACGTGACGGCACATCCTGAAGTCGTTCTGCCTCCCGAATGGCGTGAGAACGAGGGCGTTCAGCACTATCTGAAACGACTGAGCCATTCGCCACTGATTCAGCAACTGACGCAGGACAGCTTACCGTTTGTCTGGGCAAAAGCCCGGCTGTTGAGTGACGATCCGCGCAAGGGGCTGGGTAAAGCCCGTCGCAAATCGCTTCTCCCCCAGCGCATGCTGGAGGTTATCGATTCACCCCAGCGTCAGTTTGATATCATTTCCGCCTACTTTGTTCCCACCCGCGCGGGCGTGGCGCAGTTATTGTCGCTAAAGCGTAAAGGCGTGAAAATTGCGATTCTGACGAACTCTCTGGCAGCGAACGACGTTTCTGTTGTGCATGCCGGTTATGCCAAGTGGCGCAAAAAGCTCCTGCGTCATGGCATCGCGCTGTATGAGTTAAAGCCGCAGGCGGGCGTAAACGATGCGCCGCACGATCGCGGGTTAACCGGGAATTCTGGCTCAAGCCTGAATGCGAAAACCTTCTCGGTAGACGAAGCCATTCTGTTTATTGGCTCGTTTAACTTTGATCCGCGTTCCGCCGTGTTAAACACGGAGATGGGACTGGTGATCGAAAGTGAAACCCTGGCCACGGAAACCCACCGGCGCTTTAGTGAATCCATGCGTGACAGAGCCTGGACATTGCAACTGGATAAGTGGGGCCGGGTAAACTGGCTGGAATATCCAGGCGAAGCGCAGCAGGTTGTGCATAAGCATGAGCCCGGCTGTAGCTGGTGGCAACGTCTGCAGGTCCGGCTGGTCTGGCGGCTGCCTATTGAGTGGCTACTGTAATAAAAAAGGCGACCCGGACGGTCGCCTTTACCTTAACGCTTTTGCGGTTTACCGGAGAACAGAAAGCGCAGCAGAGGAATGCGCAGGTGCAACTCATACAAAATGAAGGAGGCACCAAACACCATTAAGAGGCCCAGAAAAAAGCCAAACGTGTTGTTGTGCAAATGCGGCGTCATAAAAATTCCGTACAGCAGGGTCAAAGGGTGATGCACCAGGTAAATGAACAGGGAGGCATTGACCAGGTACATGATCTGAGGAGAGTGAGAATTCAGCCATTTATGACCCAGACTGTAACAAACGTTCAGCATGCAAAGCCCCATCATGCTGCTGATCAGCGCGTCGGTTTCATACAGCCAGCCTTCACCACTGTTCAGCCGTTGGTTTGCAATGTAGGCGACCAGCATCACGACGGCCCCGACGTACAGCAGCGGGTTTGCCCGGACAAACAGCGTTTTCAGCGCCTGATGTTTCCAGCTGAGGGCGCCCAGCATAAAAAACGGCAGGAAGAACAGACACTGCATAACGGCAAAGTTAAACAGCGCATCGCCCAACAGGGAAGGGTGGGCATAAAAAATCGCCCGCCGTACCGCTCCCCAGAGTACGGCCCACAACAACAGCCCCAGAGCCAGCTTTGTCCAGCCGACACGTTGGTAGTCAATATTGCGCTGTTGATCGCGTAGCGAGCGGAAGGTGAGCATGCCCAGTGTGGTAAGCAGCACCAGCACCAGCAAAAACCACAGGTGCGAGATCAACTCCCACATCAGCGTATTGTACTTGTCATACAGCGATAAATTGTTCCAGTTCGACAGCTTCGGAGTCCAGGCTTTCAGCATAAAGAACTGCGGCAGCGTGATCAGCGGAACCGCGTTGAGCATCGGAATCCCGACGCGCTCTAAGCGGACTTTCAGAAAGCGCTGAGGCTGATAGCGCAGATAGAGCATATAAGAGAAGTAGCCCGAGATAACAAAGAACACCTGCATACGAAACGAATGAATAAAATCATTGAGGGTAGTTAGCCACAGTGAGGCATCGTGGCTGTTGACGGCCCATGACTGAGACGAATAGATCAGGGAGACGTGAAACGGCACGCCTAACAACATCAAACAGGCCCGAATGGAGTCGAGAAAATATTCACGCTCAGGTTTTTTTGTACTCATAAAGTTCCAGTTCGTTAGTACGTTTTAGGCGGTTTCGCCCTGAAACCGTTTTATGTTGGAGGGAAATTCTAGCTGGAGATAACAGAGTATACTATCAGTTGAATCTCAGTTGAGCCCGTAACGTTTAATTGTCCTAAAATCACCTCGCGAGTAGATGATTATCGGGAACATTGTTGTGCATATGCTGTCGGAAAGCCGAATTATCCATTAAGATAAGCGGGTTTGTATTAAGCACACGAAAGGGGGGGATGTGCTGACTAATGTAAAAAATAATGTGGGGCTGACGAAAATGCGCTGGATTGGCGCAGCGGTCCTGCTGGCTTTGTATGCCAACAACAGTTGGGCGTTTAACTTTGATGATGTCGCGAAACAAGCGAAAGAGTTGTCCGGAAAAAGCTTTGAAGCGCCAAAAAGTAATTTACCCTCTCAGTTTCGTGACATGAAATTTGCTGATTATCAGCAGATTCAGTTCAACCACGATAAAGCGTATTGGGGCAAACTGCGTACGCCGTTTAAGCTCGAGTTTTACCATCAGGGCATGTACTTTGATTTGCCGGTGAAGATCAATGAAATCACCGCCAATACCGTACGTGAGATCAAATATAATCCTGACTATTTCAACTTTGGCAACGTGAAGCACGATGCTGATGCGGTTAAAAACCTTGGCTTTGCCGGTTTTAAAGTCCTGTATCCGTTGAACAGCAAGAATAAGAAAGATGACGAAATCGCCAGCTTCCTGGGGGCCAGTTATTTTCGTGTGATTGGTGCAGGCCAGGTTTATGGTCTGTCTGCCCGTGGTCTGGCGATCGATACCGCGCTGCCGTCAGGTGAAGAGTTCCCGCGTTTCAAAGAGTTCTGGATTGAACGTCCAAAACCCCAGGACAAGCAGTTAGTGATTTATGCGCTGCTGGATTCTCCACGTGCCACCGGTGCCTACCGTTTCACGATTCACCCAGGCCAGGAGACTACCGTCGATGTTAAGACGCAGGTCTATTTGCGTGACAAGGTCGGTAAACTGGGCATCGCGCCGTTAACCAGCATGTTCCTGTTTGGCCGCAATCAGCCATCGACGGTCTCGAATTTCCGCCCTGAACTGCATGATTCGGACGGTTTGTCGATCCACAGCGGCAATGGTGAATGGATCTGGCGTCCACTCAACAACCCGCGCCATCTGGCGGTCAGTACCTACACGATTGAAAATCCGAAAGGCTTCGGGCTGCTGCAGCGCGGACGTGATTTCAATAATTATCAGGATCTGGACGATCGTTACGATCTGCGCCCAAGCGGCTGGGTTGAGCCATTAGGCGAGTGGGGCAAAGGCCATGTTGAGCTGGTGGAAATCCCCACCGCTGACGAAACCAACGATAACATCGTGGCGTTCTGGACACCGGAAAATCTGCCGGAACCCGGCAAAGCCATGGACTTTGACTACCGTCTGAACTTTGGCCGTAATGAAAACAAGCTGCATTCAGATGATGTTGCCTGGGTCAAAGATACGCTGCGCTCGGCGGGCGACGTGAAGCAGTCAAACCTGGTTCGTCAGCCGGATGGCACCGTGGCCTTCACCATCGATTTCGTAGGGAAAGACATGAGTGAAATGCCGGCCGACAGCCAGGTTGCGCCTCAGGTCAGCGTAGGTAAAAACGGGGAAGTGGTGGAACAGAGCGTTCGCTACAATCCGGTTACCAAAGGCTGGCGCCTGGTTCTGCGTATCCGGGTTAAAGATAACAAGCAGGCGACTGAAATGCGTGCCGCGCTGGTAAGCGGTGACAAAACATTGACGGAAACCTGGAGCTATCAGTTACCTGCCAATGAATAATCTGACTTTTACACCTCAACGCTATGTAGAAGCCCTGCCGCTGGATGCGGCAGGAAAAGCGCGTCTGGCGGCGTCTTTACAGAATGCCCAGACGTTCCATCAACTGCACGAATCGCTGGGTCAGGATGTGGCCGCCAGCGATCGTTCTGACGATGCACCGCTGAAGTCCGTTTCATCACGTGTTGAAATGGCCTGGCCTGATTCCCTCGCGGGTGGTGCACAGCTAGGCAAAGACTATCTGGAACGTACCACCCTGAAAGCGATGCCAAAGGTGAAGCGTTCACTGATGTTTCCGGAAGCCTGGCGCACTAACCCGCTGGCACGTGCCTGGGACTCATTACGGGGTCATAAGGCGGTTCCGCGTTATGCCACGGCGGAAGAGCAGCGCGCAGAAGAAAAATGGCGCCATGTCGGTTCTGTTCGCCGCTATATCCTCCTGATTCTTACGGTGTTTCAAACCGTGGTGGCCACGTGGTACATGAAGACCATTCTGCCTTACCAGGGCTGGACGCTGCTGGATCCGATGGACATGATCAACCAGAACTGGCAGCAGTCTGTCATGCAGATTCTGCCTTATGTGTTGCAGACGGGAATTTTGTTCCTGTTTGCGATTCTGTTCTGCTGGGTGTCGGCGGGCTTCTGGACAGCACTCATGGGCTTTTTACAACTGCTGATCGGTCGGGATAAATACAGCATCTCTTACTCGACAGTCGGGGATGAAGCGCTGAATCCAGAGCACCGTACCGC
Organism: Pantoea stewartii subsp. stewartii; assembly: GCF_008801695.1. GTDB lineage: Bacteria > Pseudomonadota > Gammaproteobacteria > Enterobacterales > Enterobacteriaceae > Pantoea > Pantoea stewartii. The sequence goes on along the minus strand of NZ_VZPF01000046.1, from coordinate 24,123 downwards.
GCTGATCATGCCCATCTGTAATGAAGATGTGGGCCGTGTGTTCGCAGGCTTGCGCGCCACCTGGGAATCCGTTGTGCGTACAGGCAACGCTGAGCACTTCGATGTCTATATCCTGAGTGACAGCTACGATGCCGATATCGCTATTGCTGAGCAAAAGGCCTGGATGGAGCTGGTGCGTGATGTCGGTGGGGCAGGAAAGATCTTCTACCGCCGTCGCCGTCGTCGTGTGAAGCGTAAGAGCGGCAACATTGACGACTTCTGCCGTCGCTGGGGCAGCAACTACAGCTACATGGTCGTACTGGATGCGGACAGCGTCATGAGCGGGGAATGTCTGACCGGTCTGGTGCGCATGATGGAAGCGAACCCGAATGCCGGGATCATTCAGTCGTCACCAAAAGCGTCCGGAATGGACACGCTGTATGCGCGCTGCCAGCAGTTTGCGACGCGTGTTTATGGGCCGTTGTTTACCGCGGGTCTGCATTTCTGGCAGTTAGGGGAATCGCATTACTGGGGCCATAACGCCATCATCCGTGTGAAACCGTTTATTGAGCACTGTGCGCTGGCACCGCTGCCCGGTGAAGGGTCTTTTGCGGGATCCATTTTGTCTCACGACTTTGTGGAAGCGGCACTGATGCGCCGTGCGGGTTGGGGCGTATGGATTGCCTATGATCTGCCTGGCTCGTACGAGGAATTGCCGCCGAATCTGCTGGATGAGCTTAAACGCGATCGCCGCTGGTGTCATGGTAACCTGATGAACTTCCGCCTGTTCCTCGTTAAAGGGATGCACCCGGTTCACCGTGCGGTCTTCCTGACGGGCGTGATGTCATACCTTTCAGCTCCGCTGTGGTTTATGTTCCTGGCGCTGTCCACCGCCCTACAGGTGGTCCACACGCTGATGGAACCGACCTACTTCCTGCAGCCTCGACAGCTGTTCCCGGTCTGGCCGCAATGGCGTCCTGAACTGGCGATTGCGCTGTTCTCCACCACGCTGGTGCTGCTGTTCCTGCCGAAGCTGCTGAGTGTGGTGCTGATCTGGTGTAAAGGCGCGAAACCTTACGGTGGTGCACTGCGTCTATTTGTGTCGCTGCTGCTGGAAATGCTGTTCTCGGTTCTGCTGGCACCGGTGCGCATGCTGTTCCACACCGTATTTGTGGTCAGCGCGTTCCTGGGCTGGGAAGTCGTCTGGAACTCACCGCAGCGTGATGATGATGCAACGCCCTGGAGCGAGGCCTTTAAACGTCATGGTTCGCAGATGGCATTGGGTATCGTATGGGCAGCCGGAATGGGCTGGCTGGATCTCAACTTCCTGTGGTGGCTGGCGCCTATTGTCTTCTCACTGATTCTGTCACCGTTTGTCTCGGTGATGTCGAGCCGTTCGGGGCTGGGCCTGAAGACCAAGAAGGCGAAGCTGTTCCTGATTCCGGAAGAGTATGATCCGCCAAAAGAGCTGATCGATACTGACCGTTACGTCGAGCTGAACCGCCAGCGCGTCCTGAAAAACGGCTTTATGCACGCGTTGTTTAACCCGGCGTTTAACGCACTGGCGACAGCGCTGGCGACCTCACGGCACAAGCACAGCCAGTTGTTAGATCATGCGCGCGATCGGCGGGTTGATCAGGCACTGAGCGATGCGCCCGAGAAGCTGGGTCGTGAACAACGTTTGCAGTTGATCAGCGATCCGGTGGTACTGGCGCGCGTTCACACCCGTTTGTGGGAAAGTGGCGAGAAATACCATCAGTGGGTAGAGAGTTATCAAAAACTTTCGCTCAATCCTGACGCGCTTCCGCATCAGGCATAATGAAAAAAGCGGCAGAGATGCCGCTTTTTTTTTGCCCCTGGCCCGAGACAGACAGCAACATTATTTTGCAGTTTTACGTAAACAGGATGGTAACGCCACCTGAGTCGTGATTAAAATGACGGCTGTCTAACCTGAGTCGCTATTGTGAATAAACTCGTTATGTTAACGCTGCTGTCCCTCGCTATCGTTACGCTGAGCGGCTGTGGCAGTATTATCAGCCGTACCGTGCCCGGACAGGGACACGGTAACCAGTTTTATCCCGGCGTAAAGTGGGACGTCAGAGAGGGGGCATGGCGGATTATCACCATTCTCGACCTGCCGTTATCACTGATCGTCGATACGTTGCTTATTCCGGTCGACGCCAGCCATGGACCTTACACGTAACCGCGATCGGAATCGCTGTTATCGTCTTCCCACTCTTCGGCGGCAGCCTTACCTTCTCCACTGTCCAGTGGAGGCTCAAGCTGAAATTCGCCATCGTCCCATTCATGCAGCGTGTTTTCCGCTAACCACTCCTGACGCAACTCAATCTCATCGAAGTCACCGTCAAAAATTGCCTGAGCGGCTTCACCACTGCGAATCGGTAAACATTCGCCTGAATCCCCTTCGTCTTCGAAGAACTCTGCCTGCCACATGATATCGCCATCCTGCATAACATATTTTTGCAGACCGAACTGATTGATAGCTGCATCATCTTGCTCAAGGTCTGGATGGTTGGCGAGAAACTCTTCACGCGCAGCGTCAATCGCTTCTTCCAGTGTAGTGAACATACTCATGCTTCTCTCCTTGCCTGATTAACGTGATTTCAGTGAAGGATAGACCAAAATCGCAGGAGAGAAAGTCAGTGCGTCAGAGGACGAATATGTCTGGCGGTTCGGCAGGCAAAATGATGTGATGAAATCAGGCGGTACATCCTGCTGGCTTGTCTCGCGGAGAAGGTCATCACAGCAGTTCGATGCCCCAGCGTTTCAGCAGAACGGCCCAGAGAACGAATACGATAAGCGTCAGGACGCAGCTCAGTCCCAGGGTAAGCCAGAAGCCTGTACGCTGATACAGAAAAGGAAACAGGATAAACATGGGCAAGGTCGGCACCACATACCAGAAGGTGTACCAGGCGTGGGCGGCAATTTTGGTCTGCGTTTGTCCTTCCAGTTTCATCCAGACAAGCACCAGAATCGTGACCAGTGGCAGCGCCGCAAGCAGGCCGCCAAGACGATCGCTGCGTTTTGCCGCTTCCGAGATCACCACCACCATCAGAGCCGTTATTGCATATTTTGAAAGCAGCCAGAGCATCGTTTTCTCCTGTTCAACCGCAACGCGTCACCCAGCTTAACATGAAGGGCATGCCTGACGGTGGAATGGGGGCAGGGCGAGGTCGCACCGCCACGTCGGGCGCAGAACAAACGGTTTATCACCCCGTAAGGGAAAAGCGCTGCCCGCATCGGTGTCGGGCAGCGGTGAGCTTAATAGCGCGAAGGTTCGCCTTCAGGGCGGGTTTTAAAGCGGCGATGCAGCCACATGTACTGCTCAGGCGCCAGCAGTACGCCTTCTTCCACCACTTTATTCATGCGCGCGGCGGTGTCTTCTTCGCTGGTCAACGGAAAATCAGCGCTGACATCAGGCAAAATGATCAACTCGTAACCGCGTCCTTCCGGCAGACGGCGCGGCACAAACGGGATAACCGCCGGTTTTCCGGTACGCATTAACATATGTGTCCCTACGGTGGTGGCGGCTTTGTCGACGCCAAAGAAGGGCACGAACACGCTGCTGCGGGGACCATAATCATGATCGGGCGCATACCAGATGATATCCCCACGTTTTAAGGCCCGGATCATGCCTTTCAGGTCCTTACGGTCCAGCATGCCTTTATTGGAGCGCATACGACCGCGGGTTTGTAACCAGTCGATTAATTTATTGTCATTCGGCCGGTAAACGCCAATACCGGGATTATGAATGCCAAACATACGCGCGCCAATTTCCAGCGTCAGGAAATGCATACCGATAAGTAACACGCCGCGCTGGGTATCATGGGCCTGCTGAATATGTTCCAGACCGGAAGGTGTGTGCCATTTATGAATCCGCCAGTCGGGCCAGAACCACGCCATGCCGGTTTCAATCAGACCCATGCCCACAGATTCAAAATTATGCTTAATCATGGCTTCACGATCGTTGGTCGGCATATCCGGAAAGCTCAGCTCCAGGTTGCGGCGAGCAATGGCCACACGTCGCTTCATAAACCGCATAGCGATACGGCCAATACCGCTACCCAGCGCGTAGAGCAGGGGATAAGGTAACAGGACCAAAATATAAAGAAAAATGATACCCAACCAGGTCAACCAATAGCGGGGATGAAAAAGTGCACGTGAAAATTGAGGCAATTGGGTCATCTTGAATACTGTTATCCTGCGTCGTGCACCTGCGGTGCTGTTATTCGTCAGTTGCGGTTATTGTGCCATTTTTTCCCCCGCGGCTGAAATGTTAGAGCATTTCTCCGGGTGTTGCAGAAGATGAAAATGAGGGCACAACACCATCGCGCAACGAAATTTACCGTTTTACCTATCAATTTTTCTTATACGCTTCGCATTTTTTTCATTTCAGGTATCATGTGCGCGCTAAATTTCTTCTATTGATAACAGGAACGAACACCATGCCAGTGTTACACAACCTTGTTTCCAATAAAGAGCTGAAGGCGCGCATGTTGGCCGAAACCGAACCGCGCACCACAGTCTCTTTTTACAAGTACTTCACCATTGCCGATCCCAAAGCCTTTCGCGATGCGCTCTATGTCGGGTTAACCGCATTAAAGGTGTTTGGTCGCATCTACGTTGCCCATGAGGGCATCAATGCGCAGATCAGCGTGCCAGCCAGCCAGTACGAGGCTATGAAAGCCTTTTTGTACGGCTTTGATCCCGCGCTGGACAATCTGCGCATGAATATTGCGCTGGATGATGATGGCAAGTCGTTTTGGGTGCTGCGCCTGAAAGTGCGCGATCGTATTGTGGCTGACGGGATTGAGGATGACACCTTTGATGCCAGTAATGTCGGCAACTACCTGAAAGCGGCCGAAGTTAACGCCATGATCGACGATCCTGATGCGGTCTTTGTCGATATGCGCAATCATTATGAGTATGAAGTCGGGCGTTTCGATAACGCATTAGAGGTGCCTGCCGACACTTTCCGCGATCAGCTGCCCATGGCCGTGGATATGCTCAAAGACAAGAAAGACAAAAAAATCGTGATGTACTGCACCGGAGGGATTCGCTGTGAAAAAGCCAGCGCCTGGATGCGACACAACGGTTTTCAGGATGTTTATCATGTCGAGGGTGGGATTATTGAATATGCACGTCGGGCGCGGGAACAAAATTTACCGGTGCGTTTTAAAGGTAAAAACTTTGTTTTTGATGAACGCATGGGCGAGCGTATATCGGATGATGTTCTGGCGCATTGTCATCAGTGTGGTGAGCCCTGCGATACGCACGTCAACTGCGTCAATGATGGTTGTCACTTACTGTTTATACAGTGCGAAAGTTGTGCCGAGAAGTATGAGCACTGCTGTAGCCCGTTGTGCCAGGAAGAAGCCCGTCTGTCGCCTGAAGAACAGCGTGCCCGTCGGGCGGGACGTGAGAATGGTAATAAAATCTTTAACAAGTCGCGTGGCTTGCTGAATATGACCATTCCGGCACCGACGCGGAAATAACCGACCCCGCCTGAAGGCCGACTTCAGGCGGGTGTTTTGTTACTGACGGACGCCTTCAACAGAGATAATTAACTCGACGTTCTGCGAGGCAGGGCCCAGGTCATGGGTGATATTAAAGTCTTTCAGCGCAATCTCGCCTTCAGCTTCAAAACCGGCACGATAACCGCCCCACGGATCTTTTCCTTCGCCCATCATTTTGGCTTCCAGCGTCACCGGTTTTGTCACGCCATTCAGCGTTAAATCCCCGGTGACCGCCAGTTTGTCACCGTCTTTTTTCACGGAAGTCGATTTGAACGTCGCGGTGGGATGTTTCGCCACGTTCAGAAATTCAGGGCCACGAATATGTTTGTCACGCTCGGCGTGGTTGGTATCCACGCTGTTGGTTTTAATCGTGACATCGACTTTATCGGCGGTGGGATTGTCTGCATCGAAGGTAAATGAGCCATCAAAATCTTTAAACGTCCCATACAGCCAGCTGTAGCCCAGATGCTGAATACGGAACTGAACAAAGGCGTGCTGGCCTTCTTTATCGATTTTGTAATCGGCGGCATTAGCGGTCAGTGATCCCAGCAGCAGGCCAGTAGCGGTAACAGCCAGAAGCGTTTTTTTGAACATATCATTTTTCCTTTTCAGAGGGAGAGTGGATGCGCCGTCCCAGCATCCTTTTCAGGGTGATATCGCGGTCAATAAAGTGATGTTTTAACGCGGCAAGACCGTGCAACACCGACAGCACCACGATGCTCCACGCCAGCCACAGATGAATATTTCCTGCTAAATCCGCCTGTTCACCCGCGCCACTGAATGATGCCGGTAACGAGAACCAACCGAAAACAGACACGGGTTTGCCATCCGCAGTCGAGATCAGATAGCCACTTAACAGAAGGGCAATAAGCAGGCTGTAAAGCAGCCAGTGCACGAACACTGCCGCGAAGCGCACCGCAGGAGAATAGCTACGCAACGGTTCAGGGGGCGGCGAAAGCACACGCCATACCAGTCGGATGACCAGCGCCAGCATTAATAACACGCCGATGCTTTTATGAATGTCAGGCGCGTTATGGTACCAGCTGTCGTAATAACTCAGGCCAACCATCCACAGGCCCAGCGCGAACATGGCGTAAATAACCACGGCCATTGACCAGTGCAGAAAAATCGTGAGTAAACCGTAACGGGTGGAGGAATTTGTCAGCGACATTGTGCTACAGCACCAAAGGAATACGTGGAAACAAGAATCTACAGAATGAAACACAAAATCAATGATGCTTACTTTTCTATAAATTTATTGTTGCTGGTGCAATGGGTTTGGTGAACCGATTTGACTAAGCGCAGGATTATTGAATAAACGCCCTTGTCTGGCGGCGGCATGATGTGACTGAGGGAGAAAACATCTCTGAAACACCTGGATGGCAGAAGAAAAAGCGGTAAAACGGGCTGGCGTGTAAATCTGTGTCAATGCGGCGCGGTGCACTGCACGCGCGCCGTACGGTCAGGCGTGAAAACGCGATAAACGGAAAGGGGTAAGATCGAAACTGAACGGTTTATTCTGTGCAAACTGACTGGCGAGTTCACCCAACACGCTGGCAAATTTAAAGCCATGTCCGCTTAAACCGGTGATGATCAGACGATTCGGTTCGCCCGGCAGTGTATCAATGATGAAATCCTCATCAGGACTCACGTCATAGCTACAGGCTTCACCGTGCAGGCAAACCCCAACGCCCGGTAAAAACTGACGGAGAAACCGGAAGGCTTCACTGCCATCGGCGGAAAGGCTGCCGAACGGCTTGCGGTCTTCAGGTGTTGTCATTAGCTGACCACCATCATGACGACCGACTTTTAAAGCATTGTTGTCCGCCGGGAAACCATAATACTGACTGCCATCCGGCATTTCGCAGGTGAAGCCAGGAAACGCATTGTTTTCACTGTAGCGGCCATCAGCCTGATACCAGGCAAACACTTTACGCGTAGGGGCGATGGGCAAATCGGGGACCAGTTTACTCACCCAGGTGCCCGTACTGACCAACAGTTTGCGCCCGCGGTAAAGGCCATCGAGCGTGGTAACCTGTTGCAATTCGCCGTCACGCCGGATCTGAGTAACCGGGCAGTTAAACAACTGCGCGCAGCCCTGTTTTTCTGCCAGCTGTATCCAGCTTCGAACCGCCTGTTCACTTTTTAAAAAGCCAGAGTTTGGTTCGAAAACGCCCAGATATCCGTCAGGAACCGCCAGCTGTGGCCAGCGCTTGCGCACGTCAGCCGCCTGCAGCACCTCGACAGGGAGCTGCCAGGTTTGGGCGCTGCTTACGACGTTTTGAATAAATTCAGACTGGACAGGCGCAAGATTCAGGACACCGCAACGATGCATAATGCGCTCGCCCGCCTGCTGTTCCAGTTCATCCCACAACGTTTGCGCACGCAATACTAGTGGTACATAGCGTTCGCCCTCGCCATAGGCATGACGAATCAAACGGCTTTCTCCGTGATGAGCACCCTGATGATGGGGAGGATGTGCGCTGTCAATCATCAGCACGGAAAGGCCAGCCTGGGTCGCATAATAGCCAGCCGCTGCACCCACTGAACCGCTACCGACCACAATGAGATCGTAAATCATGAAAATGGAACTCCTGAAAGGGTTACATAATCAATAGCATACCAGAAAGTCCATGAAAAAAGGCACCCGGGTGGGTGCCTCGCTGATGCAGCAGTATTAATGCTTCTTTCGTAGTCGTTCTACTTGCTCGGCAGATTCAATCTTAGCGATACCCGCTTCGAGAATAGAGATAAATTGCCTGGCTACATCTGTCGTCAGCCAGTAGGTCGGGCCGACGTCCGCGTCTTCTTCAGTTTGATCCTGCGACGAAAGGGAGTGCAGACGGATCATCATCGCATCATAGCTGTCAACAGTACTGATATCCCAGCCCACCAGAGGATGGGTCTGAATTACATCTTTCCGACTGTCCATTATAACCTCCTTATTACTCGTTAAACGAAGTGCATGATGAGGTTCAATGCGGCTTTTAATTTCCACTGCGAAACAATTATAACAGCAAAATGGCGATTCACTGATTAAAACGTATCATGGAAAGCCTGAATGCAGAATGATTATCTCTAAAACAGTCAGGCTGAGAAGGTATAATACCTGAATACCGGGCGTGCAATTGTCCTAATTGAACAATAAAAAAGGCTTATTAAGGTCGTTAAACAGGGTTAAAGAGGGGAAGTTTCAACGCCTGCTGAACCGCTACGTTTTTGTAATGTCTCTGCAAGGCGCGCAAACTGCTGCTGCAATTGCTCATCATGGTTTTGATTTTGCGCTTCAAGCGAAAGATTATGCACCAGCAACTGACTGGCCCGGTCATCAAGACAGAAAATCAGGCTGGAAAAGGCGTTTTCCAGCACCGTCAAGCGGCGTTGCTGTTCACCGATGAGCGTCAGCAGCTCGCCAAAGGTCATGGCTTCTTCGGGTTTATCTGTAGTCATGGGATGAAACTCCTTTTATGCATGATCAGCGCCAGCATAGGGCATTGGTCATTCGGAGTCCAGATGGGCGAGCGGTTAGTCAGGCATAAATGAAGATAAAAAAACCGGGTGGCGAAACCCGGTAAAAACAGCACAGTGGCGGTTAATCGGTAATGAACCAGTCGTCAGCGCTTTCCCACGTTTGCTGCAGGATTTCACTGATTTGCTCACGCGTGTCTTTGTCACCGCCCATTACGCTCAGCTGATTCGCCGTGGCGTAACGCACTTTGACCTGATTGGTGAATTGCGGAAATTGTTCATCGATCCGGCGCGACAGCTCCTGGCTCAGGGCTTCCATCGCACCAGCGGGAAGAGGTTGGGTTTTGGCAACGGTAATTTCAACACGCATAAAAGCCTCCGTATAAGATACTGTATATAATTACAGTATAAATATGGCGGAGGCAAGCGAAATTATTTTATACGCCAGTTGAGGGTTTCCCCGGCAAGGAAAGGCACCAGCGTATGAGAGCCCATTGCAATGCTTTCTTCTACCGTCCATGGCTCACGCACCAGCGTAAGGGTGCCTTCGTTCAGCGGCAGGCCATAGAAACGCGGACCATTTTCAGAACAAAATGCCTCAAAATGCTGCAGGGCATTGAGCTCTTCAAATACGGTGGCGTACGCGGGCAGGGAGGTAGGGGCGTTGAACACACCCGCACAGCCGCAGCTGCTCTCTTTCAGATGGCGCAAATGAGGCGCGGTGTCGGTACCCAGAAAGAAACGGGGATGACCGGAGGCGACAATCCTGCGCAGCGCCTGCTGATGCGTATTGCGTTTCAGGATCGGCAGACAGTACAGGTGAGGGCGGATACCCCCGACCAGCATATGGTTGCGGTTGAACATCAGATGCTGCGGCGTAATCGTTGCCGCCAGGTTTTCATTGGCGCTTTCCACATAGTCAGCTGCATCTTTGGTCGTGATGTGTTCCATCACCACTTTCAGCGCGGGGAACTGTTTGCGTAGCGGTTCCATCACCGTTTCAATAAAGCGGGCTTCGCGGTCAAAAATATCGATGTGCGAGTCCGTCACTTCACCGTGCACCAGCAGCGGCATTCCCAGCGTTTGCATCCGCTCCAGCACTGAGGCAATCGAAGCAATATTGGTGACACCATGGCTTGAATTGGTCGTGGCATGAGCGGGATACAGTTTGGCTGCCGTGAACAATCCCGACTGAAAACCGCGGGCCAGCTCATCGGCCTCTAACGAGTCGGTCAGGTAGCAGGTCATCAGGGGGGTAAAAGCGTGCCCATCAGGTAAGGCAGCCAGAATGCGATTGCGATAAGCTTCGCCCGCCGCGACGCTGACTACCGGCGGAACCAGATTGGGCATGACGATAGCACGACCATTGACTGCGCTGGTATAGGGCAGCACAGTGTTGAGCATATCATCATCACGAAGATGGATATGCCAGTCATCTGGACGGCGGATAGTAAGTTGCTGAGGGTGTGCGGTCATGAATGCGGCTCCGGCAAGTAGAATAAACGAAAGGCGTGTTTAGGCCGGGTTATAAGCATAAGGACTCAGGCAACCGTTTGCACCTGTTTTTCTTTTTTAAAAAAAATCCGCGCCTGAAGGCGCGGATAAGATGACGGTAAAGCTGCCTGTCAGGCGGTTAGTCGGTGAAGGGGATGACCAGTTCACCAGGCTTCACTTCCAGCCCTTTCGCGAATTTTTTCGCCAGCGATTCCGCTTTACTGCGATCGGCGCTCAGCACGTAGGCCGGGTGCTGATCAAAGTAGCTTTTTAACGACTGATTCAGATAAGGCGTCAGGGTTTTCATAATAGAGGCCATTTTCTCGGGCTGAACCTGCGCATCGACGATTTCCATATCGCGCAAATATATGGCTCCTTGCTGCTGATCAAACACTGGCTGCGCACGCATTTTGAGCTGCATATCGGCCTGTTGCGGACCAAAGAGTGAGGAGACATTAATTTTGGCATCGCCCGATAAGGTGACTTTGCCTGGCACGTCCCGACCAATCTGGCTATTCAGGTTAGTTAACACAATATGGGCATTGACCAGACCTGATACGCCAATGTCTTTTTCGAAGTTATTATGTTTTTGCAGGGCCTGATTGACTTCCTGTTCGCTAATTGTGTATTGCGTTAACTGATTACAGCCACTCAGTAAAACCGCTAAAAACAGGGCAACCAGCCCGTGAAAAACCGTCTTCATACTTCCCTCGTTTAACTGAAAAACTCGCTCGTGGCATAGCCTGCCTGAATGCAAACCGTCTGTCATCAGGAATGGGATGATATGGATTTGCCGAAAATGCCTTCCGGAAGAAAGTGTCCCGATCTGCCGCTGTTAAAACGGGCGGCTTGCGGCACCTACGACTTCTTACGCGGCGGGGCAGTGGCACCGCACAGGGTTAAGAAACCGATGTGGTTACCGAACCAGTTTTCTGGATCGGAGATATGAACAGATCTTTTGACGCGTCTGCGCTGCACGGTGGGCCGGACGATAATTCAGCGACCTGGCTGTTGTGGTATGCGTAACGTTTTACCGCAGACCTGGCGGCGGTTATAGTGAAAGTTATCAATGACTGGCATTTCCTTCCCGCCATGGACTTCAGGAGAGATGATGTTTGGCTATCGTTCTGCCGCACCAAGGGTGCGACTCACGACCGAGCGGCTGGTGGTAAGACTGGTTCATGAACGCGATGCATGGCGTTTAGCCGACTATTACGCGGAAAACCGTGACTTCCTTAAACCCTGGGAACCGGTGCGTGATGACAGCCACTGTTATCCCTCTGGCTGGCAAGCCCGGCTGGGCCTGATCGCTGATATGCATAAACAGGGCTCGGCGTTCTATTTTATTTTAATGGACAGCAATGAAACGGAAGTGCGTGGCGTGGCGAATTTTAGCAACGTCCTGTGCGGTGCCTTTCATGCCTGCTATCTTGGCTATTCGCTTGGCGAGAAGTGGCAAGGGCAGGGCCTGATGTTTGAAGCGCTGCAGTCGGCGATTCGCTATATGCAGCGCCAGCAATATATCCACCGCATCATGGCAAACTACATGCCACATAACCAGCGCAGTGGTGACCTGCTGGCCCGCCTGGGATTCGAAAAAGAGGGCTATGCTAAAAACTACCTGATGATTAACGGTCAGTGGCAGGATCATGTCCTGACTGCGCTGACCAGCAAGGAATGGACACCCAATCGTCGTGGGTAAAATGAGGAGTTCGCAATGAAGATGACCTTGTCGGCGCATGCGTTGCGCGTGCTGGGTTGCTTGCTGGAAAAGCAAATCACCACACCGGAACAGTATCCTCTTTCATTAAATGGCGTGCTTACCGCCTGTAATCAAAAATCTAATCGCGAGCCCGTGATGACGCTGAGCGAAAGCGACGTGCAGGATCAGCTCGATCTCCTGATTAAAAAGCATCTGGTGACCGCCAACAGCGGGTTCGGCCAGCGCGTGGTGAAATACGAGCAACGCTTCTGCAATTCCGCCTTCGGTAATTTACAGCTCAGTAGCGCAGAAGTTGCCGTTCTCACATTGCTGTTCCTGCGTGGCGCGCAAACCCCTGGTGAACTGCGGACCCGGAGTGGGCGTTTGCATGAGTTTGCCGACGTCAGCGACGTTGAACAGACGCTTGACACGTTGATGTCGCGCGCTGAGGGGCCCATGGTCATGCGACTGGCGCGGGAGCCGGGTAAACGTGAAAGCCGTTTTATGCACATGTTTGCTGATGAGGTCGAACTCGGGGCGCTGGAGCAACACCCAGCCACGGCGGACGATGTCGCGCTGCGGGATCGGATTGAGGCGCTTGAGCAACAGGTTGCCGATCTTCAGGAACAACTGGCGCAATTACTGGAAAGAGAACAATAAATGACGATTCGCATTGGTGTTGTTGGGTTAGGCGGTATTGCGCAAAAGGCCTGGTTGCCTGTGTTATCGCAGGCAAATAACTGGCAGTTAGTCGGCGCATTTTCGCCGAATCAGGCCAACGCCCGCATCGTCTGTGACCGCTACCGTATCACCTGCTTCCCTTCACTGACCGCTCTGGCTGCCGCCTGTGACGCCGTATTTGTGCACAGCAGTACGGCCAGCCATTACGACGTGGTCAAAGCACTGCTTCAGGCTGGCAAGGATGTCTGTGTCGACAAACCGCTGGCAGAAACCCTGAATCAGGCAGAGGCGCTGGTCGCGCTGGCCGAAAAGAAACAACGAAAGCTAATGGTGGCGTTTAACCGGCGTTTCGCGCCCTGCTATCAGCAACTGAAAACACAAATGCACTCCGCCGCTGCGCTGCGTATCGAAAAACACCGCAGCGACAGCGTGGGTCCACAGGATCTGCGCTTTACACTGTTAGATGATTACCTGCATGTCGTTGATACGGCTCTGTGGCTGGCAGGAGGCCGTGCGCTGCCCCGTCAGGGCCATATTGCGACCAATGAACAGGGACAGATGCTTTACGCCGAGCACCATTTTAATGCGGGTGGATTGCAGGTAACCACCAGTATGCACCGTCGGGCAGGCAGCCAGCGCGAACGTATCAGCGCCATCTGTGATGGCAAGTGCATTGATATTCATGACATGCGCGACTGGCAGGAAGAGTGCGGTGCAGGCGTAGTGCTCACGCCACCTGCCGCCTGGCAGAGCCACCTGGCTCAGCGCGGATTTGTGGGCGTGGCAGAACATTTTGTTCACTGCATCGAAAATCAGACAAAGCCGGAAACGAGTGGTGAGCAGGCGCTCCTAGCGCAACGTATCGTCGAATCCATGTGGCGTGACGCGGAACGGGAATAACGCCTTGTAACACTCAGTGCTGGTCATTTCACGCGATCGCAGTAGACTATCGCCCGACGTGTGACAGGATCCGTGCTAAGTCACTCATTTTGCCGATTCTTTTCAGGATGCCCCGTCAATTATGAATTTGTTGAAATCGCTGGCAGCGGTCAGTTCAATGACCCTGTTTTCCCGCGTGCTGGGTTTTGCCCGGGATGCCATTGTGGCACGGGTGTTTGGTGCCGGCATGGCGACCGATGCGTTCTTTGTTGCGTTTAAACTACCCAATCTTCTGCGGCGTATTTTTGCTGAAGGGGCCTTCTCGCAGGCATTTGTTCCTATTCTGGCCGAGTATAAAAGTAAGCAGGGCGAAGAGGCTACGCGGCTTTTCGTGTCCTACGTTTCCGGTCTGCTGACCCTGGCGCTGGCGCTCGTGACCGTCGCAGGCATGGTTGCCGCCCCCTGGGTCATCCTGGTGACGGCACCGGGTTTCGCCGATACAGCCGATAAATTTGCCCTGACCAGCGCGCTGCTGCGCGTCACTTTCCCCTACATTCTCCTGATTTCGCTGGCTTCGCTGGCTGGGGCCATATTAAACACCTGGAACCGTTTTTCGGTGCCGGCGTTTGCCCCCACGCTGCTGAATATCAGCATGATCGGCTTTGCGCTGTTCGCCGCACCGCACTTCCATCCGCCCATCATGGCGCTGGCGTGGGCGGTGGTGGTCGGCGGACTGCTGCAACTGGGCTATCAGTTACCGCATCTGAAAAAGCTGGGCATGCTGGTCCTGCCGCGGATCAACCTGCGTGATGCTGGCGTGTGGCGCGTGATGCGCCAGATGGGGCCGGCAATTCTTGGGGTTTCAGTGAGTCAGATCTCACTGATCATCAATACAATTTTTGCCTCGTTCCTGGTTTCGGGCTCTGTCTCATGGATGTATTACGCTGACCGCCTGATGGAGTTTCCGTCCGGCGTGTTAGGCGTGGCGCTGGGCACGATTTTATTGCCTTCTCTGGCAAAAAGTTTCGCCAGTGGCCACCATGAAGAGTACTCGCGCTTAATGGACTGGGGCCTGCGTTTGTGCTTTTTACTGGCGTTGCCCAGTGCGGTGGCGCTGGGTATGTTGTCCGGTCCGCTGACTGTCGCGCTGTTCCAGTACGGAAAATTTACTGCCTTTGATGCCGCTATGACACAGCGTGCGCTGATTGCCTACTCGGTGGGATTGATGGGACTGATCGTCGTTAAAGTCCTGGCGCCGGGCTTTTATTCCCGTCAGGACATTAAAACGCCGGTAAAAATTGCGATTATTACGCTGATCGCGACCCAGCTAATGAATCTGGCCTTTATTGGCCCGCTGAAGCACGCCGGACTGTCACTCTCCATTGGTCTGGGTGCCTGCCTCAATGCTGGGTTGCTCTACTGGCAATTGCGTAAAAAGAAAATCTTTCAACCTCAGCCTGGCTGGGCCGGTTTTCTGATTCGCTTACTGGTGGCGGTAATCGTTATGGCGGCCGCGCTGTCAGGCATGCTGTACTGGATGCCGGACTGGGAGCAGGGCAACATGCTATGGCGCCTGTTGCGGCTGGCTCTTGTCTGTGCGGTAGGCGGCGGCGCTTATTTCCTGGCCCTGGGCATGATGGGCTTCCGACTGCGGGATTATGCCCGCCGTACCGCCGTCTGACCATAAAACCCTCCAACGGTTAATGCCGTAATCCAGGCCGTAATGGATAACATTACGGCCTTTTTGTCATAAACCTGCGCAGTGCAGGCCGGACTAACAAGGGATTCTGTGCCAGACCGGTCATTTCATCACGCCCGGCGATGCCACGAACCTCTGTCATCCCTTTTGCTGGCCTGTTTACTGGGGAACAGCTATCGCAGCAGACCTGTAGGCATCTTCAGGTGAATAATCCGTTCAGCGGGTTGCCAAAGAGACGATACCCAATAATGGATGGGGGCACGCCGTTACTGACTCATCAGGCGCAAGACGTTAATACGGCGCGTCGAAAAGCCTGTTTACAGCGTATCGTCATAAAAAATTCATGTTTTTTTCATTGCTATTTAGCGTCTGACATCGCTTCGGGCGGTAAGTCCATAATGTTGTAAGAAACTGATTCAAAAGTCCGTTTTGGCGTAAATCCTGTCCTCTTCCTGCCGATGAGTACCTTTAGTCCATCATTGAGAGGAAGATCAAAATGCATACCCGCGCTCATGAAAACGCGATGCCAGGTTTCTGGTACAACCTCAATCTTATTCCCTTATTCAGCCTGATTTTTGGCGGAATCTTATTTCTGTTCGTGTGCAGTAGCACGATATCCGCCTGGTTTCTGACGCAGGGGCAACATTCCCTTGACGTGTCAACGGATGAAATTTCGGTAAGGCAGGGATTACTCGACAGCTCAACGCATATGCGCTCTGCCAGGCTCAATATTATTCAGGCCGGCGCAGCGGCACGTATTGCCGACACGGATAACTACGCCGCTTTCCTCAGCGCCACAGAGGGCAGCATTAAAAAGGCAGAAAATGGGCTGAATATTTACCTTAACCGTCCGGTCAGGACGCCAGTCGGCATCGAACTCGATAAACAATTGCAGGCGCGATTTAAGGATTACCTGCAAAAAGGGTTGATGCCGATGGTTGAGGCAGCCAAACAGAACAGTTTTGAAGAGATCATTGCGGATGAAACGGTGGCTGACAAACTCGACAAAGCGTATAAAGACGTGTTGATGAAAGCCATTCAGATGCGCAATCAGCGCTCGATGGACATTAAACAGCAGGCGGTTGAACAGGTTAAAACAGGCTATACCACGATGTTAGTGGCCTTTATCGCATCCGTAGTGATTGTGCTACTGGCTTTTGCTCTGCTGAGAAAAGTGGTAATTAAGCCTTTAAGACAGTCACTTCACCGTATCGATCTGATTGCCCACGGCGATTTGACCGTACCACCCTCGGCCTGCGGTCGTAACGAGCCGGGTATGTTACTGTCGAACCTGCAACGTATGCAGTCATCGCTTGCCCAAACTGTCGGCGCTGTCCGCGATGGGGCCATTGCTATCTTTCAGAGCGCGGGGGAAATTGCCTCCGGCAACACCGATCTCTCCTCCCGAACGGAACAGCAGGCCGCGTCGCTGGAGCAGACGGCTGCCAGTATGGAACAACTGACCGCGACGGTGAAACAGAATGCCGACAATGCGCATCACGCCTGCCAGCTGGCGTCCGATGCGTCCGAAAAAGCCCAGTCGGGTGGAGAGATTGTTAATCGCGTCGTCAAAACCATGGACGATATCTCCGGCAGTTCGAAGAAGATCGCTGAAATTACCAGCGTCATTAACAGCATCGCCTTTCAGATGAATATTCTGGCATTGAATGCCGCGGTCGAAGCCGCGCGGGCAGGGGAGCAGGGGCGCGGATTTGCGGTGGTCGCCAGCGAAGTGCGCAGCCTTGCTCAGCGCAGCGCGCAGGCTGCAAAAGAAATCGAAGGGCTTATCGCCACTTCTGTCGGACTGGTTAACAACGGCACGGAACTGGTCAGCGATGCCGGTACCACCATGATGAAAACGGTAGACGCATTCCAGCGTGTGAATGACATCATTTCTGAAATTGCCGTCTCTTCAGACGAGCAGAACCGAGGCATTCAGCAGGTCAGCCACGCGATTACAGAAATGGATGCAGTAACCCAGCAAAATGCGTCACTGGTTGAAGAGGCTTCAGCCGCTGCGGCCTCCCTTGAGGACCAGGCGGATAAACTGACGAAAGCCGTGGCCGTCTTTAAACTTGAACGAGCCCCGTTAACACCGTCTGACGCCCCCACTGTAGTCGTTGCTCCCGCCGTTCCTGCTTTTGCAGCAGCGGCACCGAAGAAAGGTCATGACAACTGGGAAGCGTTTTAAGACGAATGCCTGCCAGATCGTGGCAGGCTAAATCGGCGTCCGCTTCTTATCAGAACAGGCAGTATGCGCAGGGATGCGCTGGAGCAGAGACGTTATCCGGGATGCCGGAGGTGCAGGATGTATAGCGCGTTGGACACTGCATCTGTTGGGCGAAGGGAACAGATATTCTGCATAACAGAGCCGCCGCCCTGTGACGACAGCATGAAAAAATCCGTCATCCACGCGTGATGACGGATTCTTCAAAAATGGACAGCGTGATCAGCAGACTGACGTTATCAGATTTTACGGCTCAGCGTCGCCTGGCCCTGACCTTTTCCATCCGGTCCGTAGAACGCTTGCGTCTGATGCGGCTTAAGCACGTCTAACGCATCATGCGTGAAGGTAATCTGGTGCTGTAACAGGATGCCGTTGTGCGTGTTGGCACGGTGTAACCGGCGTGTATGCTGCTGAATACCTTCCCAGCGGCGCGCCATGTCACTCTGACCACGATAAGGTGCAGATGTCCCCAGACTTTTCTCGTTGCTACGGCGCATCTCATCCAGATAGTTCAGCGTCGTCAGCAGCGCGCTTTTATCTTCGGTAATGCGCTGCAAATTGTTGCTGTCAATCATTCCGGACGACAACTGTTGTTCTTCTTCATCCAGAACGGTCGCCAGAGACACCAGCACTTCCTGCATCTTATCTAATGTGGTCAGCAAATTACTCATGGGGATTATTTACCCTCTAAATACGCCTTAGTGTCGGCAATCAGCGCATCGGCGATCTTGCCGGTATCCATCTTCAACTCGCCATTACGAATAGCGGTTTTCAATTGTTCAACGCGTTGGACGTTAATGTCCTGGCTGCCTGGCTTCATCAGCTGCGCCTGGGCGCTGCTCAGGCTCACCTGAGCGGCGGCTGGCGTGGTCGCTGTTGCGCTGTCACTCTGGCGCACACGCGCAGTTTGCGGCTCGCTGCTGTCACGTGTTTGCACGGTGCTGGCGGGCTTTAACGGTTGTGTTCTTTCGATGCTCATATTCGGGCTCCTGTAAGGTCAGGGGGTCTGCCACCTGAATCATAATAGCGTAATCGCTTTGCTGATTCTTCTATCGGCAAATAAACAGGCTTCTTTAATGTTTTATAGTGTTATAAGAATTTTCCCATCATCACTGACCCGACCGCTCACAACCTGACCGTTCCCCATACGTACACGAACCCATTGCGCAATAGTGCCATTGCTTAAGGCTTTCCCCTCGCCGCTGGCATCAAATCCGTCGCCACTGGCAACCACCATGACATCCTGACCTGCTTTTACACGCCACGGCTGGCGCAGCATCGACTGACTCACCGGCTGTCCCGGCTGAATGTCACGCAGCACCACAGAATCGGCAACGGTCTCATCGTTAAGCAGGGTGCGTGGCGGCAGCGTATCCAGACGTCCCTCTTAGATACGGAAGTCGTCTTTGCTCACGGTTGCGCCGCGGGCGATTAAATTTTTCGCCACCAGATAACGGCCAGTGACCTGAACCTGGACCTGAATATAACGTCGATTTTCTCCGCAGTTGGCTGCCACGCTCATATTGCCCCACGGGCGGCTGTTGTCGGGCAGCGTAAATTGCGGCGTATCACATAAGGGCCACTGTGCCTGTGGCGTGCGAATGACGACGTTCATGCCCGTGGCATGCTCAGGATCACGGGCTTTAAAAAACTGGTTCAGTTGGGCGCTGAAATCGCCTGCCATAACGGGTAAGGCAAACAGGGCCAGCAGGCTGGCTAACAGGGCTGGATATCCACGCATGTGCTTTTCCTCACTGATGATGGCAATGAGTGTACGCGTTTGAAAAAAAACTCAAGAGTTAAAATAGCGACGATTTGAGGCGTTATTCAGACGATGGCTCTTGCTTTTTCCCAATTATGCTGCCAGCTCGAAATTCTCATTTGCGGAGGAAGCATGCTCGACAAACTCGATGCGGCGCTACATTTCGGTACCGAAGCCCTCAACCTGCGAGCTCAACGTCAGGAGATTCTGGCATCCAACATTGCCAACGCCGACACCCCAGGCTATCAGGCCAGGGATATCGACTTTGCCAGCGAGCTGAATCGGGCAATGGCGAATGGACGTGCTGAAGGCAGTAGCCTGGCGCTCAAAGTTACCTCGTCGCGTCACATCGAAGCGCAGACGAACACGGCACCGTCGATGGATTTGCTGTATCGCATTCCGGATCAGCCATCTGCGGACGGTAACACCGTCGATATGGACCGCGAACGTACTCAGTTCGCGGATAACAGCCTGAAATATCAAACCGATCTCACACTTATCAGTAGCCAAATCAAAGGCATGATGAGCGTGTTACAAGGGCAATAATCATGGCATTGCTGAATATTTTTGACATTGCCGGCTCAGCGATGACCGCGCAATCACAGCGATTAAACGTCAGTGCCAGTAACCTGGCAAACGCCGACAGCGTGACCGGCCCGGACGGGCAGCCTTATGTGGCAAAGCAGGTCGTTTTTCAGACCGATGCTGCGCCGGGTGCGGCCACCGGTGGCGTAAAAGTGGCGCAGGTCGTTGATGATCCTACGCCCGCGAAACTGGTGTATGACCCGGGTAACCCGATGGCGGATGCCAAAGGCTACGTGAAGATGCCTAACGTGGATGTGGTAGCGGAAACGGTCAACACCATGTCGGCATCACGCAGCTACCAGGCGAACGTCGAGGTGCTGAATACCGTGAAGTCGATGATGATGAAAACGCTGACCCTGGGTCAGTAACGGAGAAAAATAATGACTATCGCGGTAGGCGTTAATGAAAAGCTGGACCCCACGGTCCTTAGCTCATCCAGCACCGGCACAAGTAACAGCGCCCAGGATCTGCAAAACCAGTTCCTGACCATGCTGGTGACGCAGCTGCAAAACCAGGATCCCACCAATCCGATGGATAACAGTCAGTTGACAACACAGCTGGCACAGATCAACACCCTGAGCGGTATTGAAAAACTGAACACCACACTGGGATCGATTTCGGGTCAGATCAGCACCAGCCAGTCACTGCAAAGTTCGACGCTGATTGGTCATGGCGTGATGGTGAATGGTTCACAGATTCTGGTCGGTAAAGGCACGACAACGCCGTTTGGCGTGGAGCTGACTAACGCAGCCACCACCGCCACGGCGACGATTACCGATGCACAGGGCAATGTGGTCAGCACCCAGGACCTGGGCGCACTGACCGCCGGCGTTCACACGTTCTCGTGGGACGGCAAATTACCGGATGGCAGCGTCGCGCCAGATGGAAAATACAAAGTTGCGATTGCTGCCAGTAACAGCAGCGGTCAACAGGTGGCTCAGCCACTTAACTATGCCTACGTCAATGGCGTAAGCACAGCGGGTAATACCGCAAAACTGGATCTCGGCACCATGGGCTCCGCCACCCTTGACGACGTACGTCAGATTCTCTGATTCACCTGTAGACAGGAGAGATTTAAATGTCATTTTCACAAGCGGTCAGCGGTCTCGGCGCTGCCTCAAGTAACCTGGACGTTATCGGTAACAACATCGCTAACTCCGCCACAGCGGGCTTTAAGTCCAGCACCATCGCGTTTGCCGACATGTTTGCCGGTTCAAACGTGGGTCTGGGGACTAAAGTCGCTGCCGTGATCCAGAACTTCAACGATGGTGCAACGACAACGACCAGTCGAGGACTGGATGTAGCGCTGAGCGGTAACGGCTTTTTCCGTTTGACTGACTCGGCGGGCGCCGTGTTTTATTCACGTAACGGGCAGTTCAAACTGGACGAAAACCGTAACCTGGTCAATGCCCAGGGCCTGAACGTTACAGGTTATCCTGCGTCAGGGGTTCCTCCGACCATTCAGGCAGGTGCTAACGCCGTGTCGCTGTCTATTCCTACGACACAAATGGCTGCCAGAGCGACCACGACCAGTAATTTAGTCGCAAACCTGAATTCAACGTCACCGATTCTGGATGACACCAAATTCAACGTTTCTGATGAGACCACACGTAGCGCGAAGAGCACAATTTCGATGTTCGACACGCAGGGTAACAGCCATAACGTCGACCTGTACTACGTCAAAACAGCTAACAATACCTGGAACGTCCATGCTGTGGATTCGACTGTAGGCTCTGCAGTAGGTAATTACCAGATGTCGTTCGACGCTAACGGCAAGTTGACCAGCGTTTCCCAAATTACTGCAGCGGGTGCCATCGTTCCGGGAACGACAACTGACAGTACTGCAACGTTGCCACTCACTGGCGCAAACGGTGCTAACGGCACGACGGTTGCACTGAATTTCGTCGGTAGCCAGCAGCAAAATACCGGTGCATCAACTTTTGGTAGCCCAACTCAAAACGGCTATGCGCCGGGCGATCTGACCAGCTATGCCATCAACAATGACGGCACCATCACTGGCGCTTATTCCAACGGACAAACTCAGCTTCTGGGACAAATCGTTCTGTCCAGCTTTGCTAACCCTGAAGGTCTGCAGTCAAAAGGTGACAACGTTTGGTCGGCAACCAGCGCGTCCGGACAACCCGCTATCGGCGTAGCTAATACCGGCACCTTCGGTTCACTGACCGCAGGCGCACTGGAAGCTTCGAACGTCGATATGAGTAAAGAGCTGGTCAATATGATCGTCGCGCAACGCAACTACCAGGCGAACGCGCAGACCATCAAAACGCAGGATCAGATCCTTAACACTCTGGTCAACTTACGTTAATTCGCTAACGGGATTGCTCTATGGATCACGCGATATATACCGCGATGGGCGCGGCCAGTCAGACACTGGATCAGCAGGCGGTTACCGCCAGCAACCTCGCCAACGCCTCAACGCCCGGTTTCCGGGCGCAGCTGAACGCGTTGCGTGCTGTACCGGTCACTGGTTGGTCACTGCCCACGCGCACGTTGGTCACGGCGTCCACGCCGGGTGCCGACATGAGTCAGGGGGCCATGGATTACACCCAGCGCCCACTGGACGTGGCAATGCAGCAGGATGGCTGGCTGGCTGTACGCACCGCCGACGGCAGCGAAGCCTATACCTGCAACGGCAACATGCAAATTCGTTCGGACGGTACGCTGACGGTGCAGGGCAATCCCGTAATGGGCGAAGGTGGTCCGATTGTGATCCCTCAAGGTTCTGAGATCACCATCGCGGCTGATGGCTCTATTACCGGGCTGAACGCTGGCGACTCACCTAATGCGACTGTACAACTGGGCCGTCTGAAGCTCGTCCAGGCAACCGGTAAAGAGTTAGAGCGTGGGGACGATGGCATGTTCCGTCCCACCGCCGCGACGCAGGCGACACGTGGCGCAGCCCTGCAGGCCGATCCGACTATGCAGGTCATGCCGGGTGTGCTTGAGGGCAGTAACGTGAAGCCGGTGGAAACGATGGTCGATATGATCGCCAATGCCCGCCGTTTCGAGATGCAGATGAAGGTCATTAACAACGTTGACCAAAACGAACAGAAAGCCAACCAGTTGCTCAGCATCGGCAGCTAAGGCGCGAGGATAAATACATGATTCGTTCTTTATGGATCGCCAAAACCGGTCTTGATGCACAGCAGATGAACATGGACGTGATCGCCAACAACCTGGCCAACGTCAGTACTAACGGGTTTAAGCGCTCACGTGCCGTGTTTGAAGATCTGATGTACCAGACCATGCGTCAGCCGGGCACGCAGTCATCTGAGCAGACGACGCTGCCGTCAGGTTTGCAAATCGGTACTGGTGTACGTCCGGTGACGACCGAGCGTTTGCATACGCAGGGCAACCTGTCGCAAACCAACAACTCAAAAGATATCGCCATTAACGGCCAGGGTTTTTTCCAAATCCAGATGCCAGATGGAACTTCTGCGTATACACGTGATGGTTCATTTCAGGTTGACCAGAACGGCCAACTGGTGACCAACGCGGGTTTCCCTGTGCAGCCTGGTATTACCATTCCAGCCAACGCCACAAGTATCACCGTGTCGCGTGATGGTGTGGTGAGCGTAACCCAGCAGGGGCAGACGCAGGCCGCCCAGGTCGGACAGTTAACGCTGAGCACCTTCATGAACAATGCGGGTCTCGATAGCGTGGGTGAAAACCTCTACAAGGAAACGCAGGCATCGGGTGCGCCGACGGACAGTACGCCTGGGCAGAACGGTGCCGGTTTGCTGTATCAGGGTTATACCGAAACCTCTAACGTAAACGTCGCGGAAGAACTGGTTACGATGATCCAGACGCAGCGTGCTTACGAAATTAACAGCAAAGCGATCAGCACCTCCGATCAAATGCTGGCGAAGTTGACACAGCTGTAACACGAACAGGGCCAGCTAAGGCTGGCCTGAAGACTAAATAACTGATCCTAATACCGCTACACTTTAGCCAGCCCATGTTTTCCCCCGGGGAATGGGCTGACGGTATTCATAAAGTGATGGACCTTTTTCAACAGTTGCCACATTGAACTGCACTGGTGATTTCGGGTTATTGTCTCATGAAGCGCCTGCCACAACCGTTCGACAT
>NZ_VZPF01000045.1 GCF_008801695.1 Pantoea stewartii subsp. stewartii | reverse complement strand
GGTTGCTAAGCTGCAACGTATGCAGTTCGGCAAAAGCTCCGAAAAGCTGCGTGAGAAAACGGCCCGCCAGGTGCGCGAGGCAGAGGAGCGCATCAGCGCCCTGCAGGAGGAGATGGCTGAGGTGCTGGGCGAGCAGCATGACCCGGCACTCCCGCAGCCGCTGCGCCAGTCTTCCGCCCGCAAACCGCTGCCGGCCTCACTTCCCCGCGAAACCCTCACGCTGTCGCCGGCAGAAACCACCTGTCCGGCGTGCGGCGGCGAACTCAACCCGCTGGGCTGCGACGTGTCAGAGCAGCTGGAGCTTATCAGCAGCGCCTTTAAGGTTATCGAAACGCAGCGGCCGAAGCTGGCCTGCTGCAGCTGTGACCACATCGTTCAGACAGCCATGCCCTCAAAACCCATCGAGCGCAGCTATGCGGGCCCCGGCCTGCTGGCGCGCATCGTCACGGCGAAGTTCGCCGAACATACGCCACACTATCGTCAGTCAGAGATATACCGTCGCCAGGGCGTGGAGCTGAGCCGGGCAACGCTGGGGCGCTGGTCCGGTGCGGTCAGCGAGCTGCTGGAGCCGCTGTACGACCTGCTGCGCCAGTACGTGCTGATGCCGGGCAAGGTGCATACAGACGATATCCCTGTGCCGGTACAGGAGCCGGGCAGCGGTAAAACGCGCACGGCCCGGCTGTGGGTATACGTGCGGGATGACCGCAACGCGGGCTCACAGCTTCGACCGGCGGTCTGGTTCGCGTACTCGCCGGACCGGAAAGGCGTACATCCACAGCGGCACCTTGCGGGGTACAGCGGTATCCTGCAGGCGGACGCTTACGGTGGTTATAATGCGCTGTACGAAGATGGCCGCATAACCGAAGCAGCCTGCATGGCGCACGCCCGGCGAAAAATCCACGACGTGCATGCCCGGACACCGACCGACATCACAACCGAAGCGCTGAAGCGTATCGGAAAGCTGTATGCCATCGAGGCTGAGATACGCGGCAGCCCGGCAGACGAGCGGCTGGCGGTACGTAAAGAGCAGACTATCCCGTTAATGCAGTCACTGTACGACTGGATACAGGTTCAGATGAAGGTACTGTCGCGCCACTCGGACACGGCGAAGGCGTTCGCCTATCTACTGAAGCAGTGGGACGCATTAAACCTGTACTGCAGCAATGGCTGGGCGGAGATCGACAACAATATCGCGGAGAACGCGCTGCGTGGCGTAGCCCTGGGCCGGAAAAACTGGCTGTTCGCCGGTTCAGATACAGGCGGAGAACGTGCGGCGATCCTCTACTCTCTGATCGTCACCTGCCGGCTTAACGGCGTTGACCCCGAGACGTGGTTGCGTTACGTCATCGGTCATATACAGGACTGGCCGGTGAACCGGGTCCGCGATCTGCTGCCATGGAAGGTCGAGCTTCCCTCTGCCTGAACGTCAATACGGTCTGAATGCGACGCTTACGAACCTGACATGGTCGATGGATTTTGTCGTGGAAGCACTTGCCAGCGGCCGCCGGATAAAGTGCCTGACCTGCGTGGATGATTTCACGAAGGAGTGTCTGAAGATCACCATGGCATTCGGGATTACAGGTGTTCAGGTGACACGTATTCTGGACAGCATTGCGCTGTTTAGTGGCTGTCCTCCAACGATAAGAACCGATCAGGACCCGGAATTTACTTGCCGCGCGCTCGATCAATGGGCCTTAGAACATGGTGTTGAATTGCGCTTAATCCAGCCGGGCAAGCCAACCCAGAACGGATTCAGGCCGCTTAGGGATGAATACCTGAATGAGCACTGGTTCAGCGATATTCGTCATGCCCGGAAAATAATTAATGACTGGCGGCAGGATTAAAACGAGTGTCGACCACATGCGTCGGGCTTTGTTGAATAATAGGTAATCATTCTGTTTTGTCTGCACTGTTTTGGTAGAAAACGCTGATGCCAGACAGAACACCGTCATACGCAAGCATGTAATGCATTGATTTTATGTTATCTGAAACAACCGTTTTCATAGTACCACAGCATAAAATCCATTTATTCAACAAAGCCCATGCGTCGCTGAATATCAGACGCCCTCTGAATTTGCAGCAGGCTGGCGAAACGGGAAAACATGAAGAAAAATCAACCGACATTACTAACTGAAGATTGTATCTAATGCTGGGGGCAGGTCAAAACTTCACTTTTCCTCTGTCAGTTTGGGAACCACAGAATGAATAGAAACCACAAAGATTTTGTTAATAATAAACGGTTCCTGGAGGCATATATGCATGCAAATCCTTTAAGCTCTTTCAACAGAATTCAACATTGTAATCAGACTAATGCAGAGGTCAGCCAAGCTCAATCAATAGGCACCTCTTCTGTCACTGATGTAGCTAGTAAAAATATTGAAGAGCATGTTGCGGAAAGGCTCAGGGATTTAGGCAGACCTGATGGTGGATGGTTTTTCGAGAGATCATTTGGCACCTTGAAAAATTTAAATTTTGAGCAATTATCCGGAATACATGATGTGCTAAAATTAACAGATGGCGTAAAGAACATTGTTTCTTTCGGAGCTCGGGAAGGAGGCTTCGAATTAGCAATGCAGTTTCGTCATGATCTGTATAGATCTCAAAATCCGAATGAAAGCTTGTCGCACGATGCCGCAACTCATTACCTTGATGCAATCAGCCTCCAATCAAACAAATTTACAAAACTCGAGAAACTACAACATGTAGATGTATTTAAAATACAAAACCCTTTTTGGGATGTCGGGTACAAAAACGGCATTGCACACGCAAAAAAATGGCATTTTTCATAACGCCCGAGTGGCTGGCTTCTGATTTCTGCAAACAGGAATTTCAGTGGCTTAGCCAAACAAAAAACAAAGATATACAATCTGCTTTTGTTATTTTTAAAGATGTAGATTTAAAAAGCAAGGATATGAAAAATATCTTTAATTTCGCAGAAATTCATAAATCACACGTCATGATGGCAAGCACGACTCCTGAATCGGGATTAAATGACGTCAAAATCGAAAACAGCGCTGATCTTAATTTCAAGAGATTATTAACTGAGCGTGAGTCATGGGAACTGAATAACTTCCTAGGCGACAAATAGATTGCGTAGGGCAATGCCGACCTGTCCCAGCGCACTGAGGGGCAGGCCAGTGCGCTTGAGGAGACCGCTGCAACCATGACGCATCAGCATGACGGTCAAAAACAACGCGGATAATGCCCGTCAGGCCTCTCAGCTGGCGGTGAACGTTCGGGACGTGGCACACAAATGCAGCGATGCCGCGGGCGCCATCACTGATACGATGAAATCCATACGTGACAATTCTGGCCGCATAGCTGAAATTACCGCCGTCATTGACGGCATCGTTTTCCAGACCAACATACTAGTCCTTAATGCGGCAGTAGAGGCTGCCCGTGCAGGTGAATATGGCCGTGGCTTTGCGGTAGTGGCCGGTGAGGTTCAAACACTTGCCCGGCGCAGCGCCACGGCGGCCGGTAAGATATGCCAGCTCATAGAGTCAAACGCCAACAGCGTCGGTAATGGGAACAGGCTTGTGGCCCATTCCTCCGAAACCATGTCGGATATCCTTTCTGCAGTGAGACGACTGACGGATACCGTTGAAGAAATCACCTCCGCCACCGCTGAGCAGGCCCGCGGAATTGAGCAGGTCGGGATTGCTGTCACGCAGATGGACAGCACAACGCAGCAGAACGCTTCCCTGCTGCCCTTGTCACACCGGGGGCACAGGTTTATAAAGCAAAAGCGCCTGGAAGTGCAGCGAAAACTGGATTATGTGTTCGTTCTATTGCTCAGGCAAGAGGCATGGATTGAGTACCTTTGAAACATGGTATTGTGCCGGACCTGGAAGCAATGACCATGCAGCTCAAAGACTTCATGAAAAAGTATGAAATTTTTGAAAAACTATAGTGATATTTTTCGAAGATACTTCTCATGAATTAGTTATTTAGCACTATGAATCTGTCATGAGCCATAATAAATCAGGAGTTTTATAAATTAATTTTTCCTTCCTTTACGCTGGTCCGGGTGGGCCAGCTGGACTCTTTTTGGATAATCTGTATCCTCGCTAAAATAAGTTAACCATACGTTACTCATAAATTTATTTCTTGAGTAATTTACCTTTGTCGCGTGATGCAGATAAGCGCCCTCCTCTACACGTTAATAAAAAATCGCCAAACTGCGCATTGTTACGGCCTCATGGCGACTTAGCTTAATGTTAAATTTTTTAATTTGTGAGGACGATTTATTTTATAACACTTTTTTGACTAACTAAGTTGTATCTAAGAGGCTTTGATGTTGTTACGTATTATAATTCAAGCCACGTCGTGCTCAGTAATGTGTGTGATGAACTCACGCACCTCTTCAGCTTGTGTAATAAAACCTGTTATAAGGTTACCAAAACTGGTCTCATCAATCTGACTTATCGTTTGCTGAAAACATAAACGCACTATATGATTTTCATCTATCGCCAGCCAACAGCCTCGCATAGCAGACATTTCAAAATTCAACTGCAATAAAAGCGCATAAAAGTTCTGTCCGGCCTGATGTTCAGCGTTGATTAACTGGCAATGAAAAAGCAGGCAGTCACTTTGGTCTGGAACCTCCAGCACTGCGGCTTCATGTCCCTGCGTGTTATACAATGCGCATACACCTTCTTTAAGGTGCAACGTTGTATTGCAGCTCGTGGCAAATTGCTGTAATAATGCTTCAACTTTTTTTTGAGAAGGTGTCATTAATTTACTCCTGAATGTTGTAATAACCTGTAGTGACTGATGAATTAATCATAACCTCAGCTTTTCATTTCAAACCCTTCTTTTTTAAGCTCAGACAAAGCAGAGGCTACGTCTGGATTTGCTTTAGCAATTTCGCCTTCCAGGGTAAAGCGCCTGGGAGTGTCTTGATCTTGCCCATATTTGAAATTAATGGTGCCAATATTACGTCCCATACTTAGACCTGCACTGTTGCTAGCCCCTAATAGCAATGTGGGCATATTAAAACCCTCGCTTTTACTAACACTCTGACTGACATTGATCGAACGGATGCGTAAGTTATTACGATCCTGGAAGAGCAGCGCAAGTTCTTCACGTCCCACCTTACCGTCCAGAATGGCTTTTTCCGTTTGGTCACGCAGGCCATCTTTGAGCTCCATCGAAACGCTTGCGCTGGTGAATGGTGAACTTTGCAACTTTTGGATAAGCGCTTTAAGTAAAGGGTTGTTAGCCATCATATTACTAATACGGGTTGCGCTGGTCGGCGGTAATGCTGCATTGAAATGATGATGTAAAATATCGAAAATGCCGTTTTCATCTAAACGAGAGAGGTTGCTGTATTGCGTGGTATGTTTGGCTGAACCTAATTCCATCATATTACTTTCTGCTGCCCGTTGGCGCTGAACTAATTGTTTCAGACTTCGCACTGCTTCATAACGGTCATCGCCAACGACATTATTATAGCTGAAATGTCGATCAAGGCTTTTCAGTTGCTCAGCCGGATCGGGATTTTCTTGATTTTTAAGAGATGAAAGTAATGTAGTACTCATACTGTCTTTAAAATGCTTACCTAACGTTGAAATTAACTCGTCGATATCGTTTTGAGAGACGGGATCAGCATGTTTCATTTCAACGCTGATGCTTTGTGTCGTGCGATTATCCAAAGCCAGCGCTGCTGAAACATTAACTGACATAAATGCAGGGAAGGTTCCAGGTTTTTTTTCTGGTTTTGTTGTTCCATCCTGACTGACGCTGGCACCGCGGATAAAATCATGAGCGACGCCCGCACTTAACGTAAGGTTGGCACCTATATTAGCAGAATTGAAAAATGTAGGCCGGTTGTCACTGGCCGAAACCGTATTCCCAAGCTGGCCGACTGTTGTACTGCGCTCGCTTCTGGCTGAAACAAGATTGGCTGAGGCGCTCAATCCTGTAGATGCACGGAAGGTGGCGGTATCGGGTTTGCTACCGTCGGCGGTGATATTGATACCGGCACGGAGATCTGACGCGGCCGAAACATCTATGTTAAAGACCAGTTTGCTCCCCTGTTTCATCTGATGCTCAATCCCTTTTTTCATCAGATCTACTGGGGTCAATGTGCCCTGAATCATCCCATTCAGAAATGAGGGAAGCTCATCTTCTGTGAGTTTAAAATTGAGGCTGTTTTGTAGCGTGCGCTGCATGTTGCTACTCAGGGTGGCACCGATACGAAAATCCGGGCTGATTTTATGTTTTTTGCTCAGCCAGTCACTGGCGTTTTCGGCGGTGGTTTGGGTGCCGGTCATATAAGGTAATAAATCATGTCCTGTAGAAACAGAGAGGGTTCCTGTCACTCCGCCGTCGCGGGCAAAGCTGACATCGAGTCCGCCATCAGTACGACCAAACGTGAGATTATAAGCCCGATCCAGAGTGATGCCCGCGCCGGGTACAATCGGTACCGGTATTTTTTTTATAGTGGGAACAAAGGCCGTACTGAGGCCACCACTGTATGCACGACTGAAACTCATACTTTCACCCGCGTTCAGGGACAGAAGCGTATCCTTCAATTTCTTTTCCAGGCTGGCGTTTCCCTGGGTTTCCAGTACGGTGCGAGTGGTCAGATTTACGCCATGATGCTCTTTTCGAAACGCGTTGATAAAAGCTTTTACCGCGTCGTAATTCGCCTCCAGTGCGGCATTATGGGTAAAGCCCATGTCGGTAAACTGTTTTACCGGGTTTGCTTCGTACTGGTTTTCACGCAGGGCCTCAAACTGTTGATGTAGCTGGGCTATCTGGCTGGGGTCGGGATTATGCCCCGATATCAGTGCTGCCTTATCTACAAACTCGTGCAACTCACCAAGGGTAACGACATCCAGAATAAGCCGGGATTTTGTCAGTGCGTTCTCATCATTAGGATCTCGCTGGCGTCCCAACGGTATATCACCTTTCTGGTGGCTCATATTGAGACCTGACGTGACAAAATGGCTTAGCAATTTTTGCAATTTACTTTGAGGGGACGGAGAGGCAGCACGAACGGCTTGCTCCAGACCTTTACTTAAATCCCTGCCAGAGCGGTTAACGTTAAAGCTTTGTATTGCCGCTTTACTGATCGGAGGTTTGAATTTTTCATTGATTTGACCGTTGCTGGTCAGTACGCCTTGATGCTTTCCTAGCAATATTGCTGCTTGTGTTGCGCTGTTTTCAAGTTCTTCACGGAATTGCTTTATGTTTTTAAGTAACGTCGCACCCTGCTCCCCAAAGTCCAGTGCGTCCAGTTTGCTTTGCAAATCCGTTTGCGCACCCTTGTTTCGTACATTTTGAGATTCCAGTTGCTTAATCAGCGCGCCTTGCATTTCATAGACGGCACTCAGGCCTCGCCGTCCTTGCCATCTGTGTTGAAGATTGTATGCAATATTTTTCAGAGGACGCGGTGTAGCCATGGTAGGATTAAATATATAAGCACGCACCCTTTCAGCGAATTTACTCTTTATTTGTCGGTTTTCCCTCCCTGTCTTGCCGGCAAGCTGCGCTGAAGCCTGTATTGTTAGTCCGGTCCCCGGAATTAGCCCACCTTTCATATCCTGATTGAGTCTTGCAAATACACGCTGTGAATCGCGCAGACCGGTTTCTAATTGCGTGGGTTCAGATGCGTTTTGAGGATGCCATGTTTCACCTCTTAACTGGTAACGGCTGCCGTCGAGAAGTACTGCAACAGGATGAAAATGAGCGTCAGTTTCGATACGATCTATTCCGCTCTCACCTGGTGGCATTGTCAGTTTTTGCCAACCTCTCCCTGACTCACCCTGCTGCCAGTGTTCACGTGCCTGGCGAAATATCTCTCCTTCGCGGGTCACTGCATACAAATTCTGCTTTTTATCGAGATGAATATCTTTAAGAGTGCCGTTCAGCCCTTCCTGACTCAGGGTTCGCGCGGGACGTGCTAATTGCTGAGCGCCTGGTTTTATTTGAAAAGACCGGATATCGCCTTTTTCAGATAAGGCAAGATAATTATTCACGCCAACAACAGCGATAGCCTGCGCTTTATCCGTTTTATCCAACCCATGAAGTGCCGTTCCCGGTTCCGGTTTATTGCGAACATGAGGCAATGCGAAGAAATTATCTCTGCCCTGGCTAATGGATGAGGTTGACTGATTAATATTCAGGCGCTTGACTTCACCCTCTTTCAGAATATATGCGCCACCGTCGAGTCCTTTTTTTAACTGCTGACAGCCCGCCTCTGCTTCTGTCCAGCCCCTGGTAAGCTGATCAAAATAGTGCACTTTGCCATCCTGCAGCGTCAGACTGCCTTCATGCCCCAGATTAACGATTTCATGAGGTGCAGGATTAATATTATTCAGCCCGAGCTGATTGTTTATGATCAGCGCATCACTCAAATTCCAGCCTGCATGAAACTGATTGTCGTCAGCCAGTGGGCAAGCATGCATCTGTCGGAAGTTATCTTTTACCAGCGCATTGACCTGTCCGTTGTCATCAGTAAAAAAACCTTCAATACGGTGATCGTGGCCAAAATGTTGCTTAAGAACATTTTGCGACATGGGATTCATGGGCAACTCGCCATCTTTAATCTGTGATAGCTCGCCGCAGTATAATTTCCCTTCGCTGTCGGCAGCAAAAAGCCTGCCGTCCTTAAGCGCGATCGACTGGGTTTCAAGATGTGGCTCACCACGCTGAAGCATTTGCATGGTATCAGCCAGATGAAGACTGAACGCTATACGCTCACTGGAAACCGCATTTGCCGAAGGCATCAGACAAATATGGTGGGGACTTTCTGTATCAGTCAGAACAGCGACTTCCCCGTGCTCACTGACAGCAAATGACTTAATCTTGTCGACAAAACTTTCTGATACGTGATTATCGGAAAGGTTGTGAAGTGCCCGGCTATCCCGTACGGCGTAGAGTTTGCCATCCCCCTGAACGGAAAGCTGGCTATACGGTGTTTTATCCGACGTTTGCCACACTCCGACTTCATTATTTAAATAATGGATTTTGTCATCATGAATGCGGACCCATTGGTTTTCCTGGTTCATCTCCCCTGCTACAGAATGTCGCCAGATACCGCTGAGGTAAGCATGGTGGATTTCGCCGGGAGGATTGAGATGCAATACTTTCTGACCTTCAGCTCCCCTGTCCAGGATTAGTTTTCCATTATCATTTACCAGTTTAATCGGTTCATCATTGTTTTTGGACAACTGCATTTTTACCGTTGAGGGCAGGCTGTTATGAAAAACGCTGTAACCACCCTCATGACTTTTGAGGTCAAACAAGTGCCCTTGTTCATCCAGCAGCATATGATGGTTGCCCTCTGCGCTGGCTGTGTGTGCAACATAGTGTTGCCCCTCCTTGCCTAAGGTTTGTTCCAAAAGCGTATTCATTGCAGTGGGATTGCTGTCAGCAAGCCGTAATTTACCTTTATCTAGCGTCAGGCTAAGCGGGCTGACCGGTGTATTTTCCAGAGGTGGTGGAGTCTGAAGCGGCTGTATTCTTCGGTTTGCCTCAGCTTCCGCGGTATTTTCTGCAATAGCGGGTAATGTAGGCCGGAAGCGGTGAATGCTTGTCACATCCCGGCCTGTTTTTAGTATTCGTGAAGGATTTTCTCGAGCATCAAGATGCCGCTGCGGAAGCTGTTGTTCGGGCTGAGTTGCATCAACCTCTTCCGTTATTTCTGATGTTGTGGATGGAATGGCAGGTAAAGGCGCTCTCGCGTCCATGACTGATGATGTGGTAGCTCCCTGAGAAAATGGTCTCGTTTTGTTCAAGATGTTTTGACGCATCTGATTAAAATTGTTCAGTTGATGCTTAATATCGATGGCAGACGTTTCACGTGGGTCTGCCTTTGCGACAGGCTTATCGCGCATGTCTTCCACGCTGTGACGGCTTACACCGGGAGAACGGGTCAGGCGCGGGGAAGCGGCTGAAGGATGGGGGGCTTGAATCTCACCGTCCTGCTCTGGTTGTGCCAAAAAGTCACCCAGCGTGGGTCTCCGAATCCGACTGCTTTCCGGAACATTTGAGCCAGGGTTTGTGGGTTGGGCAGGGGCCTTTGTTGTTTTTTTAAATCCGAGAAAATTTTTTAAACTGAAGCTTTTATTTTTTTGCCGGGCAGCACCATTTTCACCATCAGCGGATAAATGCTGACGAATAGCGGGCATACTGGCAATGTTTTTACCCTCGCTGGCTAGCGTTCCGCCTGACGCCTGAGGGGCGCTGCTGCTGCTTCCCTGTTGCAGTGGCGGGATTGTAGAATTATTAGGATTTTCGACATTCTGAACGGTTGTTTTCTTTTCTGTTGCGTGCAAATTCAGTCTCATAATCCGCCCTCGCCATCAGGTCTTCGCAAAAAAACATTAATTATCTTTGTGTGGTGAGTTTGCGTGGATAGTTCCACTTTGTTGAATAAAGCCTCAAGCGAAGGATGAACAGTGTTTCAGAACGTGTACGCAAAACTTTTTCCCTATAGTGAAATGATATTTATGGCGCGTGTTCTTATAACGATGAAATAAGGAATGCGTGAGAATGATGATTAGCGGTCCGAGGGGGGAATCATTGCTGGCAAGGGGCACCGGGCAAATCGTGAAGTAACATGATTTATTTACCCGGAAAGACTTTCGCGGAGCCAGGATTTATTGCAGGTCCGTAAAATGGGCAGGCAGAAACTCCCTGCCTGCCTTATGGTGCTTTATGCCGCACTCAGTCTGGTCAGTGCCATATTGTTTATGGCATCTCCCGTCAGGGTGGCATCAATACCCATTGAT
This sequence comes from Pantoea stewartii subsp. stewartii, assembly GCF_008801695.1. GTDB lineage: Bacteria > Pseudomonadota > Gammaproteobacteria > Enterobacterales > Enterobacteriaceae > Pantoea > Pantoea stewartii. The sequence goes on along the minus strand of NZ_VZPF01000045.1, from coordinate 30,896 downwards.
GATCCGCCTGCGCCACGTGCCTGAAGGTTGATGTTGCCATTATCGCCAGCCATAGCGCTTTTGATGATGCCTTTGGCTTTATTAAATTGCTCCATGCTGGCAGGCGTCATACCGTCATCGTCTGGTTGACTCAGTGCTTCAGCCCAGGATTTCGTATCGGTCTTTACTGCCGAATCTGCGTTTTTTTGGTACTGGGGTTTGCCAAAAGTTTCGGGATATTGATCCATAAACTGTCCCACTTCCCTGGCCAGCGCGCGATCCTCTTTGTTAATAAAAGAGCGAGTACTGCTATCGCTGTGTGTACCAATATTGTTCAGGGCCTCAATGCCCGCTTTCATACCGACACCGGTACCGATCGCATTACCCAACTGCTGAAAGTCAGCAGGACCACTCAGATCCTGTAACCCTTTTCCGCCCAGTCCATTACCGCCACCAAGCCCCATGCCTCCATCCAGTCCACCTTCGGATCCGTTTCCAGCAACCTGGCTCAGGCCTCCTCCCATAAAGGCAGTCAGGGCATCCGTAACACCTTTTTTATATGCATTTTGCTCATCCTGAGAAGGTTGACGCCCTGCGTTGCCTCCCGATGCGCCATCCTGATCGCCAAACAGGCTTTGCGTAATATCGGCGAATATTTTCATCAACTGTTCCATCGGACTCATACCGGATGTTTGGCCAGCGCCTGACAGAGAATCATCACCCGTCTGGGTCGGATCAAGTCCTAGCGACGAACCAGCCCCCGTAGTACCTCCAGGTGAACCACCCGATGTTCCACTCAGCGTGTTCCCGGGTGCCGAGCCTGAACCACCGAAAGGTGAGTTCCCCATCCCAGTGCCTGAACCTAAAAGGCTGCTAAGGCCGCCGCCGCCCATCATGCTCATCATCATCATCATGCCAGTGAGGGCAGCTGCAAGCAGATCGATGCTTTCATTGTGACCTTTCCCCTCGCCCAGCCCTGGCTGGGAAAGTAATCCCAATCCGTCGGTACGTAAATCCGTTCCCATCAAACCATTATTGCCACCCAAAGTAACTTGTAGCGCAGATGTGCCCAGCGGACTCGTATTCATACTCATGTCCTCTTCCTCTTTGAATAAGTGATGATTACTTTGCATACGGTGCGCTATGTGAGTGTCCGGGCAAAGCTTTTATTAAGTGCCGCTATCGCGGTGCTGGTTCCTGTCTGAAATGAAAATAATCACACGTGATGGGGGAATTTGACGTTTACAGGGCGTGACTTTCGTTTGGGTCAGAAGAACGAAATTTGCAAATAAAAGCGGCACAGCGATGTGGAAAAAAGCTGTAAATACAAAGCGTAGTGGGTTAGCAGAGGTAGGTGGAAGATCATAAAAGATGAAACTTACTCAGATCCAGACTTCAGTTTCGATGCCGGCTAGCTGAAAAAGTTGTGCAATCTGATGCTTGTCATCAGCGCCCTCTTCCCTTAACTGATACCAGCAAGAAAGTATGTTCTCACTGTTCAAACAGAGATAACAGCCATCATAGTAATCCGGGTGCTGCGCGCGGCGGCGCAGCAATCGCTGAAAAATTCCGGGAGCCTGAAAAGGGGGATACAGGTTAAGCATCAATTCACGTCCATGAGTACCGCTCAATACAACAAGTTCTACCCCCTGAAGCACTGTCCAGCGGCAGTTTTGTTGAAGTTTGAGCACGTCTAGCACAGCAGAAAGTGAGTTAACCTGAGGGCAAGTTTCATTCATTTACCGAGACCTGAGTATAGTCCGCAGCGTTGTTGCGTAAATCGGGTTGCCACCAGATAACCAACTGATGTGGGCTGGACTGTGGACGACAGTCTGAGGATGTACAGGACAACCCTTTATCCTGCCGCGAAGCGCAGCCAGCAAGTAAAAATGCGGCCACCAGAAGAAGGTAAGCAGAAGATTTAAGCATATATTTAGCCTTAATGATTTATCAGCGATTCTCGTGTCACAGCAATATTACGATGTGGTTGTAGGGCCATGTAAACTTCTGCCGATTCACCCGGTGCCAGGGAACTGTGCGGCCAGACAGCCACCGCCAGTGTCCGTTTGCCTGCGCAACTGGCTTCGTTAAAGCGCAGTGTGTTATGCGTGATATTGCGGACCACACCAACGCTCAGTCGTAAACTCCCGCTGTCGCTGCTGTACCACTGCCCGCGCGCGTTATCAAAAAGTAAGCCCGGGGTGGACTGGCAAATATCGTTTAAACGTTCCCCCGATGCTTCTGCTTTAAAACCTGCGGGAGTTTGTCGTTCAGCCAGATCGCGCAGGGCATTTTCCACCATATCCTGCAGGTTAACGTTACTGTGACGACGTTCGACTCGCGCCATGGCGTCACTTAACTGCTGACGGTTATCTGCGGAGACATAGCGTGTGGGATCCGTTTGATCGCCGATCAGACGCGGGGTAAGAATAAACAATCGCTCACGCTGAGAAATTTCATGCCGTGTTGACGTGAAAAGCCTCCCTAACCACGGAATATCTCCCAGCAAAGGAATCCGGCGGTCACGTTCACCACTTTCTTCGACATGGAATCCACCTAACACCAGGGCGCGATTTTCGCTTATTAATGCCTGGGTGCTAACCGTACCGCGTTTAACGCCGGTTGCCTGGCCGTCGTTGTTGGTTTCAACGTGCCCATCTTCAATATCAATCACTAACTGAATACTGGCATGGTCCTGATGGCCTACTGCACGCGGCGTGACCTGAAGACTGGTGCCTGCCGTGACTGGCTGAATATCCGCAACGCGTTCACCTGTTGCAGTAATGTAAGCGGTCTGGCTGAAATCAATGACAGCTGGCTGATTTTCAAGTGTCAGCACCGACGGGTTGGCGACAATCGATGCGGTACCTTCTCCTTCCAGAGCCTTAATATCGGCAAAAAAACGTTTAAAATCACTGACGAAAAGCGTACCGCTGCCTGACATTAGCGATGTACCGCCAGTTACGCCACCTAACGTTGCCTGCCAGTTTGCTTCCAGTCGATTAAGGGCGGTACGATCGATATCAATGATGACTGCATCAATTTCTACCAAATTTTGCGGTATATCGATCTTGTTAATAAGCTGCGCGTATTCTTCACGACGCTTATCATCATCCCTGATAAGTAATGCATTATTCCTTACGTCTGCAGAAATGCGGCCACTGAGATCGTCAACGCTGTTATTATCTCTGTCACCCGGTCGGTTAGTGTTGTTCGCGTGATTAGAGAGACGAGCCAGTAATGACTGGGTGTTTTGCATCATTGCAGCGTTATCCGCTCCCCCTATCGTCCCCTCAGCCCCGCTGGCGCTTACCGGCGCGGCACGCTTACCGTTCATCAACTCATTAAGCATTGTGGCGACACCGGGAATGACCAGCGTTTGATCCCGGTAATGAATAGTCCTGTCCGCAACCGAAGCATACTTGAGGGGAAAGGTCATCACCTTCCGCCGATCCTCTTTTTTCTGTCGCTGTTCGCTGAAACGTTTAACCAAAGACAGGTATCGTGGCGGACCTGTCACCAGTACCACCCCATCATCAGGTAGCTCACCCCAACCGAATCGGGGATCGAGCAGGCCAATACCACTTAAGGCCTGTTTAATATCAGGCGCGGCATCCGGGGAAATTTCGAGCCGCTCAGAGCTTTGTTCATCTTGTGGGCTAATGTAGAGAGTATTATTGTAAACGAACCATTGAAAACGGTGCTCCAGGGCTAACCGGTCCAGGAAAGCGCTTGCGCTGTCGGCGCGCATCTTGCCATTGACTTCCGTGTCTTCGATATTCCCCAACTGCAAATCAACTCCATGCCCGTCAGCAAAATCTTGAAGTAAAGTGGATAACATAGTGTGATCGGCGGAATAGGCGTAAGACTGGTCTTTCCAGTCAGACGGCGTCTGAGCACATAACCGAAACGTGGCGCACAGCACTAAGACCGCGCATATAACTCGCCAGCGCGATTGAGGTTCGTTAACCATGATCTCCCCTTGATAAAAAAGCCATGCTGTGTAATGGCACGCAACAATGGGTTATTGCTTTTTTTGGCAGTTTTTGTAGCAAACCCTGCCAGACATCTCGTTGATTAAGCAGAGATTCCAGTTGTTTAGCTATTTTTTCTGAGTGAGCCTCATGGAGACGCAAAATTAAGACCAGACTGTTATTTTGCAAGGCTAATGCGGCCGAATCCCGTCCGTAATGACGCAGTGCAGGGGCTGAGAGGCGCAATGCTTGCGCCAGAAACATTTCATCCAGCGGTACTTTATTTGTTAACTCAGCAAGCGCAAAAAGCTTCCCTCCCCGTTGCTGTAACCAGAGAAGACCATCATCGACCTTGCATTGATGGTCTTCGGCGGGGTTAGTCAAAAAAGATCGCACCCAGTGCTGCAATTTAGTTGATCTCGTTGATGAGGGCTTTAATTAAACCATGTTTGACGGTCAATTCTTGCGTGGCTGCCCAACTGGCACTGGAAAGGCCCATGCTGGCTTCAAAAAAGGCAAAACTGTCAGCTTGACTATATCCCTCACTGGCATTCATGGTGGCTTCGTCAAGCTGGTTTTTCGCACGTTCAAACTGACTGTCTAAACGCCGCTGAATCGAACTCAGTGATGACATACATACCCTCTCATTTTGGATGTTCCTGCTATTGAGTGGCAGAAAGTGCAAAACGGTTCCTTGAAAAATAGCTTTTTAAGGCGCTTGTCGTTCTACCGGACAAGGTTTTAATTGCTGCGAAGCCAGCTGCCAGTCGAGGTATAATTCACCCTGTGGTGTAACAAGTTTCAGGCTGTCTGGCGGAAGGGACTCTTCTGGCTGCAGTTGCCAGTTCAGGTGTGAGTAATTTTCCAGCATTGTCGCAATGGACGCCTGTTGAGAGGGATGGCAGCACAGCGTAGCCTTATCTGTCTGCGTTTTTTCAAGCAACAATTGTCGCAGCAGTCCCTGGAGGCGCTGTGATTCAGGGACTTCCGTCAGCAACTGTTCCAGGGCCTGTTCCAGTACGACGTCCATCACTGAGAGCACGTCTGACTCCCACTGCTGTTGCTGCTTTTGCCAGTGCATGAACATCGTGTCTGCCCGCTTCCAGAACGCTTCCTCTGCACGCTGCCGAACCAACAGTGAAGAAGCTTCCGCTTCCTGTTCTGCGGCCGATATTATTTTTTCTGCTCGCTGATGGGCCTCCTGAATGATTGTCCTGGCCTGCTCCTGTACGGCGAGCTGATGCCGGGAGATCACTGGTGCGAGATCATCTTTGCCATTCACCAAATCAATATGTCTGCGTATCAACATGGGCATTCCTGCCTTGCATACCAGAGAACGGCCTGCCAGAGCGGTCGTAAGCGTTCGGGAAAGGTTTCAATGTGGTGCAGTTTTTCCATCTGATTTACACGCTCAGCATTAAATGCCAGACGCAGGCGCTGCCAGCATTCCGGGCCAGCGCGTAGACGCAATAACCATAAGCTCTTAAGATCTGGGCAACTGGCGGGTAAGTCTGTGGCTTGAGTAAGCCAGAGTCCAGGACGCAGTCCCTGAGCAATGCGACGACACCAACGTTGTTGTGTTGGTTCGAGCAATGCGAGTGCGCAATCCCGCCAACATACTTCTGCAGCAAGTAACATTGCCAGTTGCCGTTGCGACATCGTCAGTTCCAGCCATGCCAAAATTTCAGCATCGACCGGTGCGACTTTATTATCTAGCTTCAACTGCTGGCAGATTTGCTTGTGGTGAGTCCTTGCCAGGGCACTAAGACGCGCCTCATCCAGGTCATAAAATGCCGCATAGCGCCAACTTTTATCGGCGGTTAACCAGCTGTCGATGCACCACCACCGTAGCCACCGCAAACGCGCATTATCTGAAAAAGGCATATCACTCACCCTTTTCGTCCGACTCTGTTTTTTTACGTTGGTGATAGCGCCGCCAGTAGGGTAAGCCTACAGATGCAGCTACGGCCAACAGAATCAATGTACCGATAGTGCCACTCAACCAGGTTAACTGTGTCGCCCGCTGAGGCGTTACGGTAAAAGGGCCGAAAGAGACTTCCGATGGCTTATCCTGATACGTTCCCGCCGGGACAAAAACAATAGCCAGATCTTTGCCGGGCCGCCCAGCCAGCCCGGGTAGGCTGCTGGCTACCATTTGACGTATACGTGGTTCAATGACATCAGGATCGAGTTCAGGGCGATACTTAATAAATACCGCCGCACTGGCGGGTAAGATCGGTTCGCCCGGCGCAACGCGTTCCGGAAGCACCACATGCACCCTGGCCACAATCACGCCGTCAATTTGACTCAGTGTCGATTCTACTTCCTGCGACAGTGCGTAAATGTAGCGGGCACGTTCCTCAAGCGGCGTAGAGATAACGCCATTTTTCTGAAAAACTTCGCCCAGATTGGTGCGCGTGGGTCGTGGTAAACCTGCAGCGTCCAGAATATGCACGGCACGGTTCAGGTCTGCAGTATCCACCATTACAGTGATGCCATCTTTGTTCGTGTGTTTTTCAGCCTTGATGTGGTAACGACCCAGTTCCGCTGCGACTTCATTGGCATCGTTTTCCGTAAGACCATGATTGAGTTCTACCTGATCATTGCAACCGAACAACAGCAACACTGACATTAAAATCAATGATTTGAGAGGAAATTTAACCATGCGAATTATTGGATATTCGTCAGTTTTTCTAGACTCTGGACACTCTTACCAATCAGTTTTGCATTGAGAAGGCTTTCCAGATAGTAAGATGATAAGGTGCGGTTAGCATCCATGACGCTTTTTGAGTCAATGCTGCGTGAGGCTTTAGCGAGAGCCCTGTCGGCCTGCTGAGATTCCTTGCTTGCCGCTTGCGTCAGATCAGTAAGTTTGTTTATCCATGAATGATTATCCGGAACATCAGCTTTCTTCACAGGCGCCTGCAACGCTGTTCTAAACCATGAAGCATCTGCAATGCTGGTGTCCGCCAGACTGACGTCATTATTTTCAGAATTCATGACCAATGAAGATGATGTGCCGGTATTAATTTTCATTGTTCGTCCTTATCTCTGGGAAGAAACGGGCGCAACTTTAAAGCTGACGCCCGTTTTAATAATCAGAACTGAATGGCTTTTGCCGCATTATGACCGGAGTTGATTTCTTTGGTCGCAGAGTCCATTTTTCCATCCAGAATGGAGTTCTGAGTATCGATTTTCATTTTAGCTGCCTGGGCAACCGCAGACTCTGCCATAGAATCGCTCATGGCACCTTCCAGGGTTTTTGAAGCAAAACTGGTGGCACTCGACAGTGGACCACCAAGTCCCATAAGTCCGGTAAGAAGACCGCTCATAATTTTCTCTCCAGTTAATTAGGTTTATTCTCAGAACATCACATAATGTTCATGCTTTTAGTGGTGAGTCTTTTATTGCGGTTCCCTTTAATGAGATTTTTTTAATACGCCCGGATTAATCAGGTAGTCAGCTACGCCGTCAGGCAGGTATAAAGGCAGAACAGATATTAAGCTTCTTGCCGGGCTGGAAAAACGTATCGGCAAGAAGCTGACTATCAGACAATGATGCGTTGCGTTGTCACGTTGAGTAATTTGATACGGTGATAAAGCGTGCGTAGCGGCATACCTAACTCCATGGCGGCTTCATCAATGCTGTGCCCATGGCGGACCAGGCAGTCGTGAATCAGGCTTTTTTCAATGCGACGCAGTATCTCCTTCAACTGTGGCCCTTGCCGTTCGGCGTTCCGGGGAACGTTAAGGGGGGGTAATCCCAGCGTAAAGCGTTTAGCCGCCGTTTTAAGTTCACGAATATTTCCCGGCCAGCTGTAACTAAGTAAATATTCACAAAGTTCCTGTGTAATTTCCGGCGGCGTGCATTGCATCGTTGTGGCCGCCTTAGCAATGAAGTGACGAAACAGGGGGATAATAATTTCAACCTGTGATCGCAGAGGCTGTAGCTGAATCGAGAGAGTATTTAGCCGAAAATAAAGATCGCGGCGGAAAGTGCCCTGCTCAACCAGCGTCAGTAGCGGCTTCTGCGTTGCTACAATGACGCGCATATTTACCGGGATAAACCGGGTACCGCCAAGGCGCTCTATGCCACGGTTTTCGAGTACTCGCAGTAATTTGGCCTGCAGGGATAATGGCATGCTATCGATCTCGTCGAGAAACAGAATGCCGTTATTTGCTTCTTCGATGTAACCCGCTCTGGCTTGCACAGCACCGGTGTAAGCTCCGTTGTTGACGCCAAAAAGTTCACTCTCAGCCAGCGTTTCCGGAATGGCTGCACAGTTAACCGCTATCAGTCTGCCTGAGCACCCTGAAAGTCGGTGGATCTTACGAGCCAGAGTATCTTTTCCCGTTCCGGTTTCACCTTCCAGAACAAGATCGATTTCCAGCGGTGCTACAGTTTCAATGAGTGAAGCTAATGAATCGTGGATATCGATAGGTTGCTCTTTCGTGAATGAGATATGCTCTCCCAATTCCGGATGTGGTCGGAATGAGTGCTCATTATTTTCAATATTCATAAAAAGTTGCCCCTCACTTATCTGTAACGGCTCGCAATCGAAACTTCACCGACTCGCAATAATCCCGTTTTTCAGCTCGGATTAAGTGCAAATGAAAAATGCTTCTGGCTCACATTAAGTGATAATCGGCTCGCAATCAGCCAGACGGAATCGCAATCCATTTTGGCTGGCTCACAATAACTGCAAATGAGAAAAACGTCTCATTTGGTTCTAAATGTCGAATGCTGATCGTCTCGTAAATCTGGTTCAAACCCTTATGAGGCGGCGTTACTGTCTCATCGGCCTGTCTGTTTTGGGTAGACCCTCACTAGACAGGCAGCATGTGTTCTGGTGCAAATTTCGTTTTCACTTAGCGTGAGTCCAGAAATTTTGATTGCGAGCCAGCGGCGATAAATGCGAGTCCATTTGCAGTTATTGTGAGTCCGCGCCCGATTTCAGTTGCAGTTAATGTGAGCCAAAATTTGCGCTGATTGCGAGTCCGACTGTTTTCGATTGCGAGCCGCTACACTTATCCCTTTCAACTGACATCATCGCAGTTAACAACATACTTAGAGCCAATAGCTGAATTACATTTAATTACAATCACTATTCTTATGTTTACGAAGTGCTTACAGGGGCATAAGAAATACCATGTCAGCACAGATAAACCATCGTCATATGCTGATATCGGGTAAGGAATTGATGGAGGATTGTAAGGATTTCCTGACTAACCCTGTGTGAAATGAAAACGGTTACATAAAATTTTTAGGCATAACGTGCTGTTTAAAAAGCTTTTTTTTGTAACCTGTTGAAATGATAAAGTAATAACGGTGGGTAGCATTAATTTGTAAATTAAGAGCAATCCTAAGAGATTAAATGATGACTTATTGCGTATTTAACAATGTCAGCATTGGTCTTAAACATCATTTTTTCCATCAGGCGGGCTTTATGCGTACTGACGGTTTTGTTACTGATTGCCAGAGCTTCTGCGATACTGTTAACTCCTTCTCCTCTGGCCAGCTTCAGCATAATTTGCATTTCTCGCGCAGTAAGCTGTTGATGAAGTCCTTCATTCGCACTCATATTTTCATTAAAGACAATTTGCTCGGCGAGCATTTGGTCAATAAAACGCTGTCCGCGCGCTACGCGATGAATGGCAGCCAGCAGGGTTTCAGGATCGTTATCTTTCGTGATGTAACCCAGCGCGCCACATTTAAGTACCCGTCGTGCGATCTGTGGCTCACTGTACATCGTCAGGATAAGGATTGGCAGTTGAGGGTATAGCGAGTGAATGCGGCTGATCAGCTCTTCTCCGCACAGTCCAGGCATACACATATCTAACAGTAAAAGATCGACCTGCTCATTACGCAAACCTTCCATGACCTGTGTACCGTTTCCTGCTTCGCTCACTACCACCAGACGTTCGTCTAACGAAAAAATTTGCTTTAGTCCTTCGCGCATGATGACGTGGTCATCCACAATCATTATTCGAATCGTGTTATCCATATTGTTATCCAAATCTTTACTATTATTCGTCAGGGTATTAAAGGAATGGTCAAAGTCACACGGGTTCCATTGGCAGGCTGACTTTTGACTTCTACTTTGCCTCCGATCATGCGACCACGTTCTTTCATCCCCATAAGACCAAACGCGTTATCTTTGCTCTGATTGCAATCAAAGCCACGGCCGTTATCACTCACTGTTAACACGATCAGATGAGGCTTCCGGATAACCTCTATGAGAACCTCGTTCGCCTGGGCGTGACGAGAGATATTGGTTAAAGACTCCTGCGCGACACGAAATGCGGCTGTGACTTGCTCATCATTCAGTCTTACCTCATTTTCTGGCGCGATCAGCTGGCACTGACAACCAATATGGCGATTAATGAACTCATCGCGAAGCCACTCTAGCGCGGGCGTCAGACCCATGTTCAGCACATTTGGCCTGAGGCGGGTAGCGACATTACGCACTACCTGAATCGTTTTATCAGTAAGCCCCATCAGATGAACTATTCGCTCATGTAGCAAAGGGTTATCTTTGCTGAACTGGATGCGAAGCATCGAAATACCCATTCTCAGCGACGTAAGGTGCTGCCCCAGCTCATCGTGGATTTCACGCGCTATACGTTTTCGCTCCTCTTCACGTGATATTTCTCGCTGCCTTGTTAACAAACGCAAGCGCATATGTGAATCTTCTAACTTTTTTTCAGCGTAATGAATGGCTGTGATATCACGTCCGACCAACATAACTGAGGTCAGATTGCCATTTTGATTAAACTCCGGCACACAGCGGGTATGTATAATCATGGTTCCGCTAGTAAGTGAACTGTCCGACTCTACAAGTTCCCCTTCAGCTTCAATTTTCCTGTTTACCACTTCTTTAAGAAAGCGTTCAATATGCCTCACACAGGGTAAATCCCCCTGAATATCACGCAAAGTGCGTCCGCGAAGCTCTTCAAAAGATAACCGCAGGTGACGCAATGCAGCAGGATTGGCGTATTGGCATTTTAAATCGGGCGAGAATCGAACCACCATATCCGGTGAGTTCTCAACTAATACCCGAAACTCCTGTTCCCGAGCATAAGCTACCTGCTCTAGTTGCTTACGCTCTCTAATATCTTTTACCACGCACATACTGTAGCTTTTCTCTTCGTAAACAAATGGATTCGCACTAATCTCAACCGCTATCATCTCGCCCTGTGAGCTTTTGTGAAAGGTCTCAAAGGTGAATGGCCTGCCGCCATTTTGCTCTCGTACGCGTTTCCACATATCCATGACGTCATCGAAATCCCATTCGGGATCAATATCTGAAACGCGCATATTGAGCAATTCTGCATTGCTGTAGCCAAGCATTCTGCACGCTTCGTCATTGACATAAAAAAAACAGGTATCACTGTCAATCAGGTATACGGCGTCCCTTAGCATGTTCATGGCGAACTCAAGAAGTTTGATTGGCGTATCACTGCTATGTAATCGTCTGTCCAAATACTGCATCTCGCCTCCTTGAAGTAAACATTGTTAACCGGTCTGGGCGCAGATCCACAAGCTCAAGTCGTAATATTGAGAAGTGTCCTAACAGTGGATTAAACACACATCTCATTACAGACCGTTTCCGGTTTGTTTTACCCCGTTCAGCTTCAATAAAAGACGGACTGCTTTAGTGACACACGCGTCCGTGACAAACGCGAACGTACTGTGCCAACAGGGATGTTTAGACTCTTAGCAATATTCTGATAACTGCCGTCTTCCTCTACTAACATACTGAGCAGCTTACGTGTTTCTTTGGGCAGCAGGGCAATAGACTGGAGCGTAGAGCCGAGAATGCGTTGATGCTCTATGATGTGGCTAGGATCATCCTCCTGATTCAGAACAACATCCTCTTCTAATTCATCATAGTGGGGACGGGAAGACTGCGAACGGAAATGATTACGAATAAGGTTCAGGGCAATACCGAATACCCACGTCTCGGGTCGCGAGGCCCCCGCAAACTTATCACGGTTACGAATGACTTCCAGCCAGGTCATTTGAACTAAATCTTCCGCATCTTCACGATGCGCAACACGCTTTCGAATGAAGTTATAAACGCGGCGTCCATGTTCACGAAAAATTTTCTCCCAATCAATATTATGTGGGGATGGAGGGTTAACGTGTAATGACTCAGTAGGGTGCAGGTTCATTTCTGACATAATACGCTCCGTATCTTAATCCATTTTTTGCCGTTTGGCTTAATGGCGATAGCAAAGTCTGTGCCAGCGATTTTATTTTGTTAAACATTTGAAATTTAACGATTTACATTTTATTTCCCTTCATTTTTTCGCAACTTTTTGCCGTAAGCTCCAGCTAAATCTGCAACTCATTGCAATCTTCTGTAATTAACTCTGTTGCCTGGGAAAATTTATTGGGAACCGGAGCATAAAACACGCCACATATCTGCATCAGCTTCCCTGTATGAGGTTCGCCAGGATGAAAATTGCTCCCGCTGTGCCCGGCGTTCAATCGGCGCATTTGTCTCCCAATACCGTGGTTGAAGAGGCATCGGTATCCGTTGTGAGTGCAGCGTCTTCGGTAAGCGGCGCATCATCAAGAGTGCCCGCCTCACCGCTTGAAGACGCTATGGAAGAGGTCTCAATGACATTTGCTGAACATGTAGAGCGTAAAAACAAAGCGCTTAACCAGCGAAAAGTCGTCGCGCAACCGGGTAGCAAATCAACTCAACATATTGAACGTATTGAAAAACTCTACGAGTTAATGAAGTTGCTTGAGCACCCACAGCATGCTCAGCTGGAAACGCAGAATCAAAAAATGCAGACGTTGCTCCAGCGATCGCCTGCGCCTGACTTAGATGCTCTGCTGGATGTCGCTGGAAAGGATCCAGCCCTTTGTGACGTTTTGTTAAGACATACGATGATAAAGGGGCAGCAGACACAGAATACGTTGATAGTGGAGCGATCGCGGCACAGCATCGAACAACTGCATGAAAAGAAGGGAGCTGAAGTCAACGCAGGTTTAAATACTGCGCACGCCATTGCCAGCTTCAGTACCGATCCGCTGCAGAAGCAAGCGTTGCGTCACCTTTACTATGAGACGATTGTTCATCTGCAATCGGGTAATGCAATGCTGGATGCGCTGCTCAACCGTTTCGGCAGCGTTAATTTCATCCAGGGTCTGCGTACCCTACAGCGAGCACTTTCAGATGATATAGCAGCGCGTAGCTCTTCCATACCGAAACGCGCGCTACAAAAAATCATGGTTAGCCTGCAGGACGCCAGTCATATCAGCCAGACGCTTACAGCAAGCAAAGTTTTAATTTCGCGACTGACCAGTAAGTTGCCTGGTGTCGGCATTACTCCCCTGGATCTCACCCGTCGTTTGCTTAACCTGAGTGGCAATGGTGCCTATTTGCGTGATTTACAAAACTTAACGCGCGATGTAGCCGGCCAGCATCCTCAACATCAGGTTTTGTTTCTCAGTGGATTGGTTCCCCTACTCAGCCATTTGCCTATGGGAGTGTGGCGTGAGGACAGAAATAAAAACCGCCACCTGGCGTTAAATCTGTTACGCACAATGATCGGTGAATATGCAGCTGCTGAGCCGCGTGCGGAGCTCAAACAATCCAGGACGGCAGGGTAAATGAGTTCGTTGTTTGTCTGGTTAAATCGTCTCGCCATTAGTGCGATGCAACGCTCGGAAGTCGTAGGCGCCACGATCGTCATGTCGATCGTGTTCATGATGATAATTCCTCTGCCAACCAGTCTGATTGATGTGCTGATCGCACTCAATATATGCATATCTTCTCTACTTATTGTTTTGGCAATGTATCTGCCAAAACCACTGGCTTTCTCGACGTTTCCTTCAGTACTGCTCTTAACAACGATGTTTCGTCTGGCGCTGTCCATCTCAACGACGCGTCAAATCCTGTTGCAACAGGATGCAGGACACATTGTTGAAGCGTTCGGAAATTTTGTGGTGGGCGGCAATCTGGCAGTAGGTCTGGTGATCTTTTTGATTCTGACCGTAGTGAATTTTCTGGTGATAACCAAGGGTTCAGAGCGCGTGGCAGAAGTGGCTGCGCGCTTCACTCTAGATGCGATGCCGGGTAAGCAGATGTCAATTGACAGCGACCTCCGCGCAGGACTCATAGAAGCCCATCAGGCACGTCAGCGACGAGAGAATCTGGCTAAAGAGAGTCAGCTATTCGGCGCGATGGACGGCGCAATGAAGTTTGTAAAAGGTGACGCCATAGCGGGCCTGGTCATTGTCTTTATCAACATGCTTGGCGGATTCGCCATTGGTGTTCTGCAAAATGGTATGGACGCCAGTGCAGCAATTCATATCTATTCTGTATTGACCATTGGTGATGGTTTGATCGCACAGATCCCCGCGCTTCTCATTTCACTGACAGCCGGGATGATTATTACCCGGGTTTCCGCTGATGGTCAGCAAGTCGATGCCAACATTGGCCGGGAAATCGCCGAACAGTTAACAAGCCAGCCTAAGGCCTGGATTATGTCTGCCGCAGGTATGCTCGGCTTCGCGCTGTTGCCCGGTATGCCCACCGCCGTCTTCATCATCATCAGCTTACTCGCCCTGGGCAGCGGTCTTTTTCAGTTATGGCGCAGTAAACATAACAGAATACGACAGGAGGCCGACCAGCTCCATTTGCAGCAGCTGGCACCAGAAGAAAATGGCTACCAGGATCTGAGGCGTTTCAACCCAACCCGCGCTTTTCTGCTGCAGTTTAGCCAGGTTCATCAGGGTGGTGAGGCTGCCACAACGCTGATACGGGAAATACGTCGTCTTCGTAATCGCCTGGTATACCGTTTTGGCTTCACGCTTCCCGGTTTCGATATCGAGTTTTCGCCCAGGCTGGCTGAGGATGAGTTTCGCTTCTGTGTTTATGAAATTCCTCTGGTGACTGCAACCTTTGGCATTCCATTCGTGGCTGTCAGGAAAAGTGATGTGGATGCCTCGCACGGTGAGGACCATGATGAAGCTGATATTCAACTCAAGCCGGGTATTGCAGACCGGAACGAAGCTCACTATTGCTGGCTGTCACCTGACCACCCACTCCTGCAAAAGGACGAAATGCGCTACTGGGCAGCCGGGCAGCTCATTATGCTGCGCATGGAGCAGGCTATTCACCAGAGCTGCGCGCAGTTTATTGGTCTGCAGGAGAGTAAATCCATTCTTACCTGGCTGGAAAGCGAACAACCCGAGCTGGCTCAAGAATTGCAACGTATTATGCCGCTTTCCCGCTTTGCGTCCGTATTACAGCGACTGGCCTCCGAGCGTATTCCGCTGCGCTCAGTCCGCACTATTGCGGAAACACTTGTTGAACATGGACAACATGAACGAGACAGTGCGGCGCTCACCGATCTTGTCCGTATTGCATTGAAAGAGCATATCTGCCACCAGTATCTGCAACCGAATGGGCTAAATGTCTGGTTACTGACTTCGGAAACCGAAGAGCTCCTCCGTGATTCTTTACGTCAGGCACAAAATGAAACCTTTTTCTCGCTGGCGCAGGATTACGGCATCAGTTTACTGCATCAAATGCGCGATGCCTTCCCTCCTTATGACACGCCACAGGCGTTAATTCTTGTCGCCCAGGATTTACGGAGCCCTCTTCGCGCGCTGCTGAAAGATGAGTTCCATGCGGTGCCGGTTATCTCCTTTGCCGAATTGACCAGTAATGTTGCTATCAATGTGTTGGGGCGGATCGATTTACAGCTATCACCGCCTACGCTGCAGGAAGATGAATCATGCATGAATTACGCGTACTGACAGGCTTGCACCGCGGTGCTGCATTGCCGCTAAGTGGCGATAAATGGTGGATTGGTGCTGATGAACATGCCGATTTAGCCCTTTATGACCCGGGAATAAAGGATCGCCACTGTCAGCTGGTAAAAACCCCGCAGGGATGGGAAGTCAAAGCCTCTGACGGGCCAGTGAAAGATAACGAAGGGCAGCGCTGCGAAGCGCTGAGTAATCTGCAACCTGGCACAGCTTTTGCCGTCGGGCATATCTGGTTGAGCATCGTTGACGCAGCGACGCCTTGGCCGGAGGATGAGGCTGAACTGCTGCATGACGCGGAGTCATCCCATGATAGTGAACCAACTTTGGTTGAGGCTTCAGCCTCAGTTCAACCCGTCTCAGAACACCTTTCGGCGAAGAAGAGCCCATTGCCATTTTGGGCGAAACTGTCTTACATGGGCCTGACGTTGCTGCTGGTTATGATGTTAGGGACCTGGATGCTGAATACCAGCATTGCCTCGCCCTCCGCGCCACCTGCTCCAGGTAAACCCTCGCTAACGAGCGTACCCCGGACGCGCCAGATTATTGCCAGCATGTTGCTCGACCGCGGGCTTAATAAACACGTTTCTCTCACTTCAGATAATCAAAGCGTAACCCTGTCAGGCGGTGTCACCGATGAAGAAAATCAGCGATTACAACGCATGCTGAAAACGCTTTATCGCCATTATGACGTACGGTTACCGATTCATAACCATGTGGGTGCCGCTAGCGTTAAGCTGCCGTTCAATATTGTGCAAATTACCAGCGGTGCTCACGCCAACATCGTCACTGACAGTGGTCAGCGTATATTTATAGGCGATGAAGTAGACCAGTTACGTCTGGTGGCAATTAACAGCGACAGCATTGAGTTTGCAGGGCGCGAAAATATCCGGGTGAAATGGTAATGGATACCTTAAGCCAGGATTTGAAACAGTGGTCGCTGAATCACCAACAGCGGCTTGCCCGTTATAAGCCCATCAGACGTTATGGAAAAGTCACCGGCATCAATGGGATTCTTATCGAATGCAGCCTGCCGGGCGCACGTATTGGTGATTTGTGCCTCATCCAGCGCAGTGAGGGTGACGCTGTGTTGTCCGAGATTGTAGGTTTTAGTGCAGAACACATTTTGCTTTCTGCACTCGGCGCTTTAGACGGCATATCTCAGGGTGCCCTTATCACACCCCTTTATCTCCCTCACAGCATCTGCGTGAGTGAACGGCTTATGGGGAGTGTACTCGATGGTTTTGGGCGCGCACTGGAACCTGGCGGCTACAGCGCCTTCGCTGAGCCGGGCCTTCAGTGCACTACCGTACCCGTCCTGAATGATGCACCTCCTCCTACAGAGCGACCGCGAATTGATACCGTTTTGCCAACCGGACTGCGGGCGATTGATGGTCTTTTGACGATAGGCAAGGGCCAGCGTGTTGGCGTTTTCGCCGGAGCGGGTTGTGGTAAAACGACGCTGCTGGCAGAACTGGCAAGAAATTCACCCTGTGATGTTATCGTCTTTGGTTTGATTGGCGAACGTGGTCGAGAGTTGCGCGAATTTCTCGATCATGAGCTGGACGATACCCTACGTAAACGTACCATTTTGCTATGCGCCACTTCAGACCGAAGCAGTATGGAGCGCGCCAGGGCCGCGTTTACAGCCACTGCCATTGCCGAGGCGTTTCGTGCTGAGGGCAAAAGCGTGCTGCTCATCATCGACTCTTTAACCCGCTTTGCCCGTGCCCAACGTGAAATAGGTCTCGCCTTAGGCGAACCGCCGGGACGTGGCGGGTTGCCGCCTTCTGTATATACGCTTCTGCCGCGCTTAGTAGAACGAGCCGGACAGACCCGGAAGGGAGCGATCACCGCGCTGTATTCGGTCTTGATCGAACAGGACTCTATGGGTGATCCGGTAGCCGATGAAGTTCGTTCACTGATTGATGGACACATTGTGCTCAGTCGCCGTCTGGCCGAGCGTAACCATTACCCTGCTATCGACATTCTGGCCAGCCTGAGCCGGACCATGAGTAACGTGGTAGATCAGGTTCACCTCAAGCAGGTGGGGAATATCCGTAGCCTCATAGCCGCTTACAAGCAGGTAGAAGTGCTGATTCGGTTAGGGGAATATCAACCCGGTCACGACATCCTGACGGATGCTGCCGTTAATGCGAACGACACCATCAACCATTTTCTGCGCCAGACAATGCGCACTCCTGAGCCTTTTGAACACATCCTCTCTCAACTTAATGAGGTCAGTGCCCATGCGCCAGAATGAAGACGATGAACTTGCTCAGGAAAACCCATTTGAAAGCCTACAAATGGCCCTGGAGACATTGATTCCCCTACGCCGCCAGCGTTTCATACGTGCTCAGCGCGTACAACGACAGCTGCAAAATAATCTGATTGAGGCTGAGTCACAGCAACACGTTGAAGAACAGCACCTTCAGCAAGCTCAGTTGCACTATCAACGACAACGTGAAGGCTTGCGTAAGCAATCGTGCCGGCAAACGCTCACGGCACAGGTTAACGCAGAGCGTACGGCTCTGGAGACCATGTGTCGGCAGCAGCAGAGCTGTCAGCAGTCAGAGCAACGCTGTCAACAGGTGGCTCATGAACTGACGCAAGCGTCTCAACACACGCGCGAACGGCAAAAAGATCTCGAAAAACTGGAATATTTAGCTGAACACCTGGAGGATGCATGAGAGAGCCATCGTGTTATCCTGACCGGTTACCGTCCCATAAACCTCAGCATCGGCTTGATGAGCGCGCAAGTAAGTCCACATCCGCGTCTTTCTTGCGCAAGCACGAGAGCAAAGAATCGCTGGCCACATTAGGTTCACTGTTTTTGGCCAGCACAACTTCGTACGAGCCCGTTAAGGATCAGCCGCCGGATGCATCGCCCTCGCCGGACTGGGACAGCCTTCATCAGGCGTTACTTGAACACATCGCTGACCATGCAAACGAAGACTGTGCTTTTACCCTTATGCTGCCTGAAGCAGGCGAAGTTGACGTCAGGCTCGCCCGTTGCCAGCCGGCCGGATGGGATATTGCGCTGCGCTTTTCGCCTCGCGTCTGGGATCACTGGCAGCGTCGTGAAAGACAGTGTCGCCGCCAGTTGAGTCAGTCTTTTGGTGCACCTGTCCGTCTCAGAATTGAACAGGGTAGCCTCTGATGGGCAAGATAACGCGACGACATTTCCCACTGGTGAGCCGGGCCAGTATGCAGTCACAGAATCAACTGGCGTGCAAATATTCATTTCCTTTCACGTTAGGTGATGAAGTCGGAGCACTGTCTCTTTTGCCTGGACACCTCTCCTCTCCGATCGCCCTGACTCACTGGTCTTGTGCACTGGGAAACTTTTCCCTGGGTGACGGCATACCGCTGCTTAATATGTTGTCGCTGTCACCTTTTACCGATCAGGATGTGCAGTCGCCTGCCTGTGAGTGGGAATTGATATTATTTAATCAATACCTCAGCCCAGAACTGGCGAACTTGTTTGGTGAAATAAAACGCTGCGACAGAGCTGAAAAGGATGTGTTAAGCACGAGGCTTATTGTCAGGCTCGGAGAGCGTCGTGTGGAAGGCAGACTTTATCTCAGCCATACGAGCCTGGCACACTGGCTCAGGCAACCCGGTTGGCAACCTCAACGATATACGCTGCCAGACACGCTGACTTACGTCAGGCCGTTAGTGCTTGGCCGCATCACTCTGCATACCTCACAGCTACATGCGCTTCAGGAAGGCGATGTGCTTGTTCCCCCCGTTAACTATTTTAGCCCGGATGGAAAAGGCTGCGTCAACATTGCTGGATATGAGCTGGTGGGGACACTGCAGTTGCCTCATCACTTTGTGATTACTCATCTGGAGAGAACCGCTTTGAATCCCTATGAAACTGAAGGCTCTGACGCTGTTTCCAAACGGGAACATCTTGCATCGGATGATCATTTCTCGTTAGCCATGCTGCCATTGTCGCTGGAAGTCCGATGTGGCCGGACACGCCTTACTTTAGGAGAACTGCAACACCTCCAGCCGGGCAGCGTGTTGACGCTCGATAACATGACGCCTGGCGAAGCTGATTTATATTACGGCGAGACATTAATCGCTCAGGGTGAACTTGTGGATGTGGAAGGGCAACTTGGATTACAGCTCACCCGTCTCCTGCTGACATTACAGCAGGTATGAGTATGAGTACTGAACAATTCGATCCCATGACCTTTGCTCTTTTTCTGGGCGCGCTGTCACTCATACCTATCCTGATGATCGTCTGTACCTGCTTTTTAAAAATCTCTATGGTGCTGTTGATCACACGTAATGCTATTGGGGTCCAGCAAGTTCCACCCAACATGGCCCTTTACGGCATTGCACTGGCGGCAACGCTGTTTGTTATGGCTCCCGTTTTTAATCAGATGCAGCAGCAGTTCAGTCAGGCGCCCGCAGATTTCTCGAATGTGGACAACCTGAGAACCAGCATCACCAATGGCGTAACACCGTTACAGAAATTTATGGCGCATAACACCGATCCCGACATTTTGATTCACTTGCAGGAAAACAGTGTCAGGATGTGGCCGAAGTCCATGTCAGAAAATATCAGTAAAGACAACCTGTTACTTGTCATACCGGCTTTCGTTTTGTCGGAATTACAAGCTGGATTCAAGATTGGTTTCTTAATCTATATCCCGTTTATTGTTATCGACCTCATTGTTTCAAATGTTTTACTGGCGCTGGGGATGCAGATGGTGGCCCCGATGACACTTTCCCTGCCCTTAAAAATGTTGCTCTTTGTGCTTATCAATGGCTGGACACGCCTGCTGGATGGCCTGTTTTATAGTTATCTTTGAGGTGCAAGCATGGAAATAATGAATCTCTTTAAACAGGCGATGTTACTTGTGGTTCTGCTTTCTGCTCCGCCATTGCTGGTTGCCGTCATTGTTGGCGTGTTGGTTTCTCTGCTTCAGGCCGTCATGCAACTTCAGGACCAGACCCTGCCGTTCGCGATCAAACTCGTAGCGGTAGGCATTGCACTGGCATTGAGTGGTCGCTGGATTGGAGTTGAGTTGCTGGAGTTGGCCCAGCAGGCTATGGCCATGATTCCTCAAACTGGCGCTTAATCATGGCGAACACTGTCATCCACTTACTCTATGAATATCTTTTCGCCCTGGCGCTGAGTGCCGCACGTTTATATCCCTGTCTGATCCTGGTGCCGGTATTTTCTTTCAATATCCTTAAAGGGATTGTACGTAGCGGGGTGGTATTAGCGCTGGCAATCGTCCCGACTTTGGGTTTACAGGCACAACTGGCTTTACAAATGCCAGGCTGGCCGCAACTTATTGCGCTTATCCTTAAAGAGGGGGTGATTGGAATTCTGCTGGGATTGGTGATCAGCATGCCCTTCTGGTTATTTCAGTCAGTCGGTGCGCTGTTCGATAACCAGCGTGGCGCCCTCATTGGGGGACAATTGAATCCGGCACTCGGTAGTGACGTGACACCGCTGGGACTTCTGCTTCAACAGACACTCATACTGTTTCTCATTCTTACCACCGGATTGAGTGGCGTCACTCAGATTATTTGGGACAGCTATTCTGTCTGGCCGGTAATGCAGTGGTTGCCATTTCCGAATCATAATGGATTTGAGCAATATCTGGCTCTGCTGACTGACACGTTCAGTCATATTATTATTTATGCTGGTCCGCTGGTGGCATTACTACTCATGATGGATTTCAGTATTGCGATTCTCAGCCTGTATAGCCCTCAGCTACAGGCTTTTGTTCTGTCGGTTCCCGCAAAATGCCTCCTCGGTCTGCTGTTTTTTGTACTTTATATCCCAACGTTAAGCACGCTGGGAGAGGAACGACTGTACCTGCTACGCGATCTCAGCAAACTGATAAAAGGCTTATTGGGGGGGCAGTGACATGTCTGAAAAAACGGAAAAACCTACGGCAAAAAAACTTCAGGATGCGCGCCGTAAAGGCCAGGTTCCCCAAAGCCAGGACGTTCCGAAGCTTCTCATTTGTGCAGGCGTGGTTGAAACCGTAATGGCGCTGGATGATGTTGGCATGCAGAAGCTTCAGGCTCTTATGATGTTGCCGCTTATGCGCCTGAACCAGCCTTTTGAGCAGGTTCTCAGCGAGCTTGCTGGTAGTGCTTTGCTTATTGTTTCAACATTTTTTGGTATTACTGTGGCAGTGGCTGCGTTACTACGTATTATCGGCGGTTGGATACAATATGGGCCTTTGTTTGCAACAGAAGCCCTCAAGCCTGATTTTAATCGCCTGAATCCCGTGAATCAGTTCAGGCAGATGTTTTCTGTGAAGAAACTCACCGACATGCTTAGTAGCATGCTAAAAGCTGCGGCAATATGTACTATTTTTATTTTAGTGCTGAGTACCGATCTTGAGTCTCTTTCCCGTCTTGCTTATGGTGACCTGAACAGCTTTTGGCCTGCGGTGGAGGTTCTGCTCACCCGCGTTTCACGCCAGACACTGTTGACCTTATTGATAATGACCCTCCTGGACTTTGGCCTGCAGAAGTATTATTTCCTTAAGCAACAGCGTATGAGTCATCAGGACATACGTGATGAACATAAGCAATCCGAAGGTGACCCTCATATGAAAGGACATCGTCATGCTGTTGCACAAGAGTTGCTGAACGCGCCTGTACAGGCTGTGAAGCGAGAGCCGCTTGAAAAGGCTGACCTGCTTCTGGTCAACCCTACCCATTATGCTGTTGCGCTCTACTATCGTCCTGAGTTAACGCCCTTACCACGTATCATATGCAAAGGTGAGGACAGTGATGCTAAGACGCTGATTGTCCGGGCACAACAGGCTAAAATTCCCGTGATTCGCTTCATTTGGCTGGCCAGAACGCTTTATCAATCCCAGGAGGGGCAACTCATCCCCAGGCATACTTTGCAGGCCGTCGCGAGAGTTTATCGTGTGTTGCGTGAACTGGATGACCCATCTGACGAGGATGTGATCGAACTGGAAGCAGAATAATGGAACTTAATGCCACATCTCGCCACTTACACGTTTTAATGCTGAGGTAGAGCAGATTGCTGTTAACAAGGAACAGGGTACGTGAAGATGATAATAACAGCTACTCCTCATCCTGACGATGTGGCTGAAATACATAAGAAATTGATGGCATTTAATTCCCGGTATGTCGACCCTGATGAAAAAAAAGACATTGCTCTTTTCATTAATGATGATGATGGCAACAAAGTGGCTGGCTTAGTCGCTATTACATGGGGTAACTGGATGCATATACACTTTCTGTGGGTCGACGAATCACGTCGAAAAACAGGGCTTGGCGCGAGGATGCTGCACGCTGCAGAACAGGAAGCATTAGCACGTGGTTGTAAAGGCGTTTTCGTTGATACATTCAGTTTTCAGGCGCGTGAATTCTATGAGAAACAAGGCTACCTGTTGCAAATGACGATCGAGCAAATTCCCCATCATCATCGCCAGCACTTTTTAATTAAACAGTTAGAATGTGCGGTTTAATTATTACTCAGTGATGTTATTAAATGTTTTTAATAATGGAGAAAGAAAATGTTGCTCTCTAAGCAATCTGCTTCATCAGACAGAAAGTACAGACTGTATGCCAGTAAATTCGCCATGTTGGCTACTTTTTTATGCATCTTTTCCCAGTCTGCTTTTGCCAGTACGCTCAATACGGTTTCTGAGATTAACCAGGCGTTAATGAAAGGAAAAGACATTAATTTGTCTATCGATTTAACGCAGTGTTTCGATCGGGAAAACAATATCAAAGGTACCATGAGAGGCGGTATGAAGATTACGTCATACCTGATCAGACCTGACGGTTCTCTGGCTTTCTCAGATATGCACCAAACGGTTAATAATAAAGATAAACCGCAAGTCCAGTTTTTGCGCTACCGTTCAAAGGATGAAAACACCATAGGATTCTCCATGCGGACGTTTACTTTGCCAGACTGGAAGCCCTACGGCAATCCCGCTCAATACGAGTGTGCCATTAATAAAGGGATCGTGTTCTATTCTCACGATCAGGACTAACGGTTTTTCGGCTTAACTGCCCTACTGGTATTTATTTGCGGGTTTTTATTTCCTTGCAATTAAACAATCAGAAATAAATAACGGGTTTTACAGAGTAGTATGAGCTAACGGGGCCTGCACTATAAGGTGGAGTCTACACATTTAGCGGCGGGCCCCCTCTTCCCCTGTTAGTCACCAATTCTTTTACACCCGAGCTTTATTGTCAGAATTCACGTAGTGCTGTCCCTGGACTGTACAACTCGTAACAGCCTGCCCGGACAGAGAAGGTGCCGTCGCTTCCGGCGACAGTGAGGCCTTTTCTGAACATATATGATGCTCAGCGTGACGCAGATGTGCGCCGCCTGGGCGAATGCGTATGGCTCCACCAGATCAACGCAGATCACGAGTTTAGCAACGTCCGCTGCTGGCACAAAACGGACGTTTTAATCTGAATTAACCCCTGCAGTGAGAGCCGTATTCATAATGCCGCTTCAGCGGCATGAAGGTGCCAGATGACGTAAAAGATGGCGCAGAACTGAACGGCGCCGTACGCCCGGCGTAGCCGGTTACAGACGCATAAATCGTAGCCTACCCTACCCGTTCCCTGAACAGCCCTGCGAGCCTTTGGCATGCCGTTAGCCTGCAACATCATTGTCATCAGTAAAACCCGCGCACTGTCCAGAGATACGGTACCCAGTTTTCTGGCCATCCGTTCACGAAGCAGACAGGCCGCGTGATCGAATACCAGTACTTCTTCGACCTCTAGCTGCTCGGGTGGATAATCTGTCCGCAGTTCATGCAAAGCCTGCTGAAGAAGCTCCTGACTGGTTCCGTATGCCAGCTGTTCGCCGCTGGACTGCCGTGTTTTTTGGGGCGTTTTTCGTTTGCGGGATTTCTTTATTTTTACCATGATGCTTAGCCAATAGTGAAGAACATGGCATCCCTGCACAATAAAGACTCAATCGGGGCTTACCGTAACGGAGTAATCAGCAACGATAAGTTTCAGATCCCGCGCCACGCTTTCCCGGTCACCACAGAAGACAAACGAGCCAAGACAATCCTTATGACAGAAGAACGCCCCTGACGCCACCTCGCCCAATTTGGGAAGCTGCTGCATCTTCAGCGTTGGCAGCCTGTCCACGGAAGGAACAGTCAGCCGGGAAACATAAAGTGTCTCTTTGGCAAGGTGCTTTTTAGGAAAGGTCATATATCCCCACGCCTCGCCCTGGGGTGCAAAATGGCGTCCCACTTCCAGCCCCAATTGCGTAGCCAGATGTGTGAAACGCAAATCTACTCTCCAGGCAATAGCGATCATTTCTACCGTCGCTGCCCCGCCGGGCCGGTATGCAATCTCAAGTAATTCTACCCCCTGCCCGTCATCACCAAATGCTTCAATATGATAAACGCCATCCGGACCGCCAAAAGCCGCTAACACCTTCTCAGTGAAAGGCCGCCAGATGTGCCGCAAATCGCGCTCCTCCACCGAAAAAAATCCCAGTGGATGCTCATCGAGGTAATCGATAGGTTTACCAATATATTTTCCCGCCGAGAGTAGCGCGAGCCGTCCTTCCAGCATTATCGCATCAAGCTGATAAACCGGCTGGGGATTGTAGCTCTCAAAAAAATATTGCTGCTCATCCATATCGCGATAGTCATCACCTTCGGTCGGCGTGATTGCACTGAGTTGCCCGGCATCAGTGATAATTTTCACCCCAACGGAGCCTGCCAGCGAGCGAGGTTTCATCACCAGCGGAAAACTCACATCGCCACGTTTAATCGCCTGCGGGCTGATTTCCCGTGCGGTGAGGATGCCTGCGCGACAGGCAATCTCTTTCATCTTCTTTTTATCGCGAAATCGGGCCGCCATATCAAAGGTTAGTCCCGGCAGTTGCCAGCGATGGTTGGCCCAGGCCGCAATCCATACGGCGAACTCATCATTGGGAATCACCCGCGTGACTGAAAATGACTGTGCAATCTGGCTGAACACATCTTCCACATCGTGATGGCGGGCAAAATCCCTGACGATAAAGACATCCTCGCGATGCAAATCATCTGCCGCCTGGTTTTTCAAATCTTCAAGAAGATAGATAAACCGCCACGGCCGGTTGGGATACGCTGTCTTGATGTCAGTGACCACCTCGCCGACATCCAGTTCTGATGAAACGATCAGGATGGTCTGCATCTCTTTTTTACTCATTCTTTGTCACCTTGTCCTGACTGTAAGCGCGATTTTTGTTCACAGCCGTTAAGTGACCATTCTCAATATTAAGGCTGATACTCCGGCGCAACCTGTACCAGATAATGTGCATTCAGATAATTCACATCTCTTGAAACCTGCTCGCGATCGCCACAAAATACAAAGGATCCCAGTGAGTCTTTGTAGCAATAGAACTCTCCTGAGGCGATATCTCCGGCAACGGGAACCTTATGCGACTTAAGCGTTGCCATATGCTGTAATGGCGGCAGGTGGACACGGGTGACATAAAGTGTCTGAGTAGCAAGATGTTTCTTTGGAAAGGTCATATAGCCAAAGGCTTCTTCCCTGCGCTGAACGAGAAGACCAACATCAAGTCCCAGTTGCGCAGCCAGATGAATATGTTTCAGATTCAGCCCGTACACCATCTCGACCATTTCCACGATTGCCGCACCGCCGGGACGCCAGGCAATTTCGAGTAATTCCACGCCCGCACCGGAATCAGCAAAAGCTTCGATGTGGTAAACCCCCTCCGGCGCGTCGAAAGCAGCAAGAACTTTTTCGGTAAAAGGTTGCCAGACATCCTCAACGGTATGATCACAGACTGACAACACACCGACAGGCTTTTCCTGCAAAAAGTTAATCGGCTTACCTAAATATTCACCGACGGAAATAAATGAGAGACGACCATTAATCACTACACAATCAATATGATAAATTGTGTTTGGATTATATTGCTCAATTAAGTATTGCCGCTCATCCATATCGCGGTATTCCGGCGACCAGTCAATATCTATATCGGCAAGCTGCTTTGCATCAGAGACGATTTTTATGCCCATTGAGCCTGCCAGCGAACGTGGTTTTACTATCACCGGAAAGGCAACATCTCCATTTTCGATATTCTGAAGAGTTATTTCCCGCGCGGTGGCAATGCCAGCCTGCTGCGCCAGCTCTTTCATGCGTTTTTTATCGCGAAATTTCCTTGCTTCCGCGCAGGTTATTCCGGTTAATTGCCAGAAATCATTGGCAAAGGCAGCCACGTAAACCGCAAACTCATCGCAGGATATGACCAGCGAGACATCATATTGCTGATCGATCTTATGCAATACCGCCTTAATATCCTCCAACGCGGCGAAGTCACGCACAATAAAATTTTCAGGCCGCTCCTTTTCACAGGTGGCCACACCAAGATAATCCTCTATGAGATAGATAAAATGATGTGTTTTAAGCCCGTGCATGGCCTTGACGGCCTCAACCGTTTTCGCCGCATCCAGCTCGGAGGAGACAATCAATACTGTCTGAGTGGGTTGCATTTTGACATCCTGTTATTTTCCTTTTAATTGTGTAAAACGTTTTATGCCGTGATGCAGAGCCAGATGGCTCTGCGTGAGATCAAATGCTTTTTATCCATTGCATACGGGACAATGGCTGTTATGAGTAGAGTTATCAGATATAGCTCTTCAGACTTCCGCTTCGCTTCACATCCAACGTGGCGCAGTGGAATGAACCACCAAATGTCTGGAAATGCTTAAACGGACAAAGAACGGTTCTGAAACCCCATTTACGGAAGGCAGAAATCAGTGCTTCTTCATCTTTCTCAACCACCACGGTTTTTTCATCCAACATCAGTACATTCACGTGGATCCATTTTGAGGTGATGTATAAAGGATGGTCGTCCGGCAGATTAGAAGCAGGCGGATGCAATATTTCCCAGTCTCTGAAAATATCAGGGATCTGCGGTACCCAACCTTTATTAATTAATACGCGGCCCGGTGCCAACGGCAATATCGTCGTATCAATATGCATGGGACCTGGCTCTTCAAACTCATAGATATGGACGCGATAATCAGGCCCCAGCGTTCTGCGCAGCCACTCGATACCTTTATTATTGGTGACATGACTACGCTGACCTATAATGTCCCGCCCCATTCTCATAAAGTCGGCTGCGTCAAAAAGTGGCTCTACTTCGGTAATGATCGAATTAAAGGGGAGTTCCTGTTCGAAGTCATACTCTGTTTGCCACACATCATCTTTCAGCATCGGCTTGGGTGCAGAAATCCACTCCGCCCCTCTGGTGAAATAATCATTCAGGATGCTGCGAAAGGCGAAGGTTTCGAAATAACGGCTGCGCCATGACATCGGCACTTCAATGATTTTCTTTCCGATAGCAAACAGGCAGTCTCGCGGCATCGCGGAATAGAAGGTTCCACCGGTGGTAAAGTGCGGTGTGACGATCGGCTGATGATGATTTGACTCATCAGGGCGGCGTACTCTGATCCCTTCAGCTTGCAGGATTTCGGCAAAGGTATTCACTTCCTGCCTGGCTTTAACTACGAGTTCTTCCGGGAAACGTTGCCCGGAATACTCACGGAAAAAACCACTGGTTTCCTTAGGAATAATAGCTTTAAGGCCGGTGTCCCAATCCGGAACACGAATATCGTCCATAATCCCGACAATGACCTCTTCAAGTGGGTCCCATTCCGTATAAACTTCCACCGGGCTTTCATCTGTTGAAAAACAGGAGGTCTCTTCTTTTTGAAACTGCATGCTTTACCTTTAAAGTAATGTAATTTTTTGAACACTTTTCCTTAACATACTTAAACCGTCACGTTGCTGAAAAAAGCCCTTAGCAGCTGAACGAGTAACAGCAAACTGGCGGCCTGGCACAGTATTCTCCTGGCAGATGATAAATATAATCACTTGATAATTATTATAAAATCATCTGTATTGGTGGGTGGTTAAAGACGGATATGAGTTCCCGGTTAAGTTTCTTATAGGAACAATCCTGGTTAGTTATTAATTATTTTAAATAATCATTAAAAACTATTGGCAACGCCGCGGGGCTGAACAGACGGGCTGAGTTGCGCTGGCACCGGTGAGATTCCGGTGCGCCATAACCGCCATGCATGAGAAATATTTTTTCGTTGCAAAAGGACAAAAAGTACGGCAAGGCATCAGAGCCATTCAGCAACGTCACTGCGTACAGAAGCTATCATAGCGTGGCGGGCCCGGTTAACACGGGCGTAATCAGGCGGGTCTAATAGCCCCGGGACACTGAACAAACAGCGTCCGGGGTAATTTAACTGTCAGACAGGCTTTGTTGAATAAATGGATTTTATGCTGTGGTACTATGAAAACGGTTGTTTCAGATAACATAAAATCAATGCGTTACATGCTTGCGTATGACGGTGTTCTGTCTGGCATCAGCGTTTTCTACCAAAACAGTGCAGACAAAACAGAATGATTACCTATTATTCAACAAAGCCCCGGAAATGTTACAGCGGCTATAACCCTATTAGGTTCGATACTAAAATCATAAGATTTTAACTTTAACCAAGTTGCTTTGGTATAGAAATATTTCACTCTTGCCCGCGATAAGTCAGGATGTTATTCGCCTCTTCGTGGTTAAGATTTTTTCTGCACACAGCCAAGGTATTCTGAATATGTCAAATTCTGACAGCGACGCCCTACCGTTGCAAACGTGCGCAAGCGAGGACGCCCAACAACAGCGCGCCATCATTGACGTAGCGCCAGGAAAGCCAGGGATTGAAGCCCGCTGGACATCGAGTGCCAAGAGCGGAATTGGCACCGCCCTTTCACCTGATTCCCGCGTCTGGTTCACCTTAAGCCACGGCATTCTCAACGAAATTTATTATCCGCGCGTTGACAGCGCCTGCACCCGCGATTTCGGGTTCATCATCACCGCCCCTGAAGGTTATTTTTCAGAAGAAAAGCGCGATTGCTCGACAGAAACCCATACGGTCTCGCCAGGCATTCCGGCCTTTTCGATCGTTAACACGGCCCGGGATGGTCGCTACCGGCTCGAAAAAGATATCATCACGGATCCTGCCCGTGACTGTGTCCTGCAACGCATCCGTTTCACCGCGCTAAAGGGGGATGTTGCGGATTACAAGATCACCGCCCTGCTCGCTCCCCATCTGGTGAATGCCGGGCAAATGAACACCGCATGAATCAGTGAATTTGAAGACAGGCCCGTGCTTTTCGCCACGGGTCGCTCTCGTTACTTAGCGCTCGTCTGCGATATACCCTGGACGGCAATGAGCGTGGGCTTTGTCGGCACGTCAGACGGCTGGCAACAGCTGAAAAAATACGGGCGCATCGCGAACTCGTATCAGCGCGCGGACGATGGCAATGTCGCCCTTGCCGGTGAGCTGGCATTCACTAGTGCCTGCCGTGAAGCCATGCTGGCAATCGGGTTCGGCCAGACGGAATCCGAAGCCGCAGCGGCGGCAACCGCCAGTCTGAAAGCAGGCTTTGACAAAGCCCGCAAGCACTACATCAGTAACTGGCAAGCATGGCAGAACACGCTCATTCCACTCGATCAACCCGAGCGGAACGGTGTGAATACATACCGGGTGTCAACCGCAGTTCTGGCCTCGCATAAAGCAGCCGATTGCCCCGGTGCCATTGTCGCGAGCCTGACGATTCCGTGGGGATTTTCCAGGGGCGATGACGATCTGGGAGGCTATCATCTGGTCTGGCCGCGTGACCTGGTCGAAACGGCTGGGGGATTCCTGGCAGCTGGCGATGCCAACGAAGCACTCGCCATACTGGATTATCTCCGACGCGTTCAGGAGCCCTCCGGGCGCTGGCCACAGAACCTGTGGCTCGATGGAAAACCATACTGGTCAGGTATCCAGATGGATGAGTGTGCCTTCCCTGTTCTGCTAGCCGATATGCTGCACCGACTTGGTCATCTCGATAAAAAAGCGCTGAAACACATTATGCCCATGCTGCGCGGTGCGGCCCGCTATATTTTGACCAACGGCCCGGCGACCGGCGAGGATCGCTGGGAGGAAGACGCGGGCTACAGCCCTGACGAATCCCCACAAAAATGAGACAGACATAGCAAGATGTGATCTACTGATTCTTCCACAAATTCAATGGGATCACCGCTATGCCTGCCCGTAAAGTATGTCAGAATTTTTTTCAGGATGCTCT
>NZ_VZPF01000044.1 GCF_008801695.1 Pantoea stewartii subsp. stewartii | reverse complement strand
GCAGAAATCCTGAAGGAGCGAAGGCACCGCGAAGCGGCGGGTGGGCAGGACGGGAGCCCGGGGTCAAGGGGCCGCGGCGGCTGGCGGCCCCTTGTCGGTCGCCCGCACCGGGCAGACTGAAACTCCAGGCCGCCTGGCGAGCGAAACCCTCTCAGTGTTTCATAAGCTGTCAGCGACTCAAACCTTCTCAACGCCTGCTCGCGCAAGCATCACTGCAACTCATTATCTGTATCCAAAGCAATAAAAACGCCTGAACAGGCGCAAATGTTAGAGCGGGGGAATTGGGCAGGACAGGAGCCGGGGTCAAGGGGCCGCGGCGGCTGGCGGCCCCTTGTCGGTCGTCCGCACAGGGCAGACTGAAACTCCAGGCCGCCTGGCGAGCAAAACCCTCTCAGCGTTTCATAAGCTGCCAGCGGCTCAAACCATCTCAGGGCCAGCCATGGCCCCTGATTCCAGCCAGGCTGTGCAAACAGCCACCCAGCACTTACCCCTGCATCATGTTCGCCACCAGGTACTTACGTCCCTCGGCATCTTCCTCGGTGTAAACGCCCTGTAGCTCGGGTGAAAAACCCGGGAGCTGGTTGATGCCTGCTTCCAGCGCAAGAAAATAACGCTGTACCGCCCCACCCCAGGCTTCACCGGGAACAACACAGAGTACGCCAGGCGGATAAGGCAGCGCGCCTTCCACGGCGATGCGCCCTTCTGCTGACGCAATCGGCACCAGCTCCACATCACCGCGAATATAAGCCTGATGTGCGTCCTGTGGATTCACTTTGACCTGAGGTAAGCCCTGCTCACGGAACATGAGACGTTGCAGATCTTTCACATTGAAGCTTACGTACAGGTCATGCATCTCCTGGCACAGGCGGCGCAACGTGTAACCGGCGTAGCGTTTGGCGTTCTTACGGTAAAGCGTGGGCAGGACTTCAGCCAGCAACGTGTCGTCTTTTACATGCTGCTCAAACTGCGCCAGCATGGCGACCAGGTTGGCCATTTTCTCCGGGCTTTCCGCTGGCGTAAGCAGAAACAGGATGGAGTTAAGGTCACATTTTTCCGGCACGATGCCGTTTTCACGCAGGTAGTTGGCCAGGATCGTCGCCGGAATCCCAAAGTCAGCATATTCGCCGCTTGCCGCGTCAATGCCCGGCGTGGTCAGCAGCAGTTTGCAGGGATCGACGCGGTACTGATCGCGATCGTATCCCGCAAAACCGTGCCATTTGGCGTTGGGTTCGAAGCTGAAATAGTGCAGATCCCGCGCGATCTCCTCTGTGGGCGCATCCTGCCAGCGTTTGCCGTTCACCGTTTCAGGAACAAAAGGCAGGATCATATCGCAGCGCTCAAAGATTGCCTTGCGCGCCTCAATGCCCAGCATGACGCACTCGTCCCACATGCGACGTCCCGCCTCGCCCTGGTGCATTTTGGCGTTAATATCCAGTGCGGCAAACAGCGGATAAAACGGGCTGGTAGAGGCGTGCAGCATAAAGGCGTTATTCAATCGCTTATGCGGGCAGAAACGCTTCTGACCGCGGATATGGTTGTCTTTTTTATGAATCTGCGAGGTCTGTGAAAAGCCCGCAAGCTGCTTGTGTACCGACTGCGTCACGAAAATGCCGGGATCCTTTTCGTTTAACGACAGCGTCAGCGGTGAGCAGCCTTCCATCAGCGGAATAAACTGTTCGTAGCCCAGCCAGGCGGAGTCAAACAGGATGTAGTCACACAGATGACCTATGCGATCCACCACCTGACGCGCGTTGTACACCGTGCCGTCATAGGTGCCTAACTGGATAATCGCCAGGCGGAAAGGACGTGCTTCCTGCGCTCGCTCAGGGGCCACGTTGGCGATCTGAGCACGCAGATAATCCTCATCAAAACAGTGCGCGTCAATGCCGCCAATGAAGCCAAACGGATTACGGGCCGCTTCGAGATAAACGGGCGTTGCGCCAGCCTGAATCAGCGCCCCATGGTGGTTGGACTTGTGGTTGTTGCGGTCAAACAGCACTAAATCGCCGCGCGTCAGCAAGGCATTCGTGACCACTTTGTTGGCGCTTGAGGTGCCGTTCAACACAAAGTAGGTTTTATCGGCATTAAAAACTTTGGCAGCAAACTTCTGTGCATGCTTGGCCGATCCCTCATGGATCAGCAGATCGCCCAGCTTGACGTCAGCGTTACACATGTCTGAGCGAAAAACGTTTTCGCCATAAAAATCATAAAATTGCTTACCTGCCGGATGCTTTTTAAAAAAGGCACCGCCCTGATGACCGGGGCAGGCAAATGTACTGTTTTGCATATCGACATAGCGGGTCAGCGTTTCAAAGAACGGGGGCAGCAACTCAGCTTCATACGCCTGCGCCGCCGTTTCCAGTGCCGCCCAGTCCTGCGGTTCACCGTTCAACTCACCCGTCACGCCGGGCAGATGCATGACCTCTTCTTCAAAGGCATTGGCAACAAACACCGGTAAGTTAAAACCGGTATGCCGCAATAAGGCCAGCACGCCACTGCGTGTATCCGCAAGCGAGACGACCACAGCCGCCACATCTGTAAAATCAGTATTATCCAGCGTGACCACGTCGCGCGCAGTATTCAGGGACAGACTTGGCGCAACGGCAGCGCTGGCAGCAATTTTAAGTGGTGTCATAACACAAATCCCTAACAGTCAGGGAGTGGGTGCCTGAGGCACGGCAATAGGGAAATTTCCCCGGCGAATGATATCTGACGGGCCAAACCGATAGACATCAGTAAAGAGTAGTCCTTACTCATGTCCAACAGCAACGACCAGGCTGGCGTCACCGCATAGTGACGGAAATTTGTGTAACCGGTATGACGGCGGAAAACAGGTCATGCGCCAGGTCTGGCGAGTGGGAACAAGTGCAAAAACGCATTGATCCGGACATGATAGCGTCCTCTGTCTGGGGTGGCGGCGGGGAAAAATGTGGCGGCAATAATGTCATTTATTACTGACAGGGACAACCCGACAACGTTAAATATCTGGTCAATAACTTTAAAATAAAAAACAATACATATCATTCAGTTGCAATATCTTTAAGCGACTAAGCTTCTGTAATCAATGCAAAATTATGCCATGTCAGGACATTGCCGCCCCGCCACCTGAATGTTTGATAATGCCTCAGAGCGGGGTACTTGTCGGGCCAGTACCTGGCCCTCTCAGGCTGTCGGGCGTAAACTTGCCTGATGATTCTTACGCCTGACGGAGGCTGTATGTTTAAGGCACTGGTCATTGAAAATGACGAACAAGGTTACCGTACCGAGTTAAAAGAACTCTCCGAAACACAGTTGCCCCACCAGGATGTCACGCTCGACGTGCACTATTCCACCCTGAACTACAAAGATGCGTTGGCCATCTGTAATAAAGGCCCGATTGTCCGTGAATTTCCCATGGTGCCGGGGATTGATTTCGTCGGTCGCGTAGTCGCCAGCCAGCATTCCGACTGGAAGCAGGACGACACCACTATTTTGACCGGCTGGGGCGTGGGAGAAAAACACTGGGGCGGCCTGGCGCAAAAAGCCTGTGTCGCAGGCGACTGGTTAGTGCCCGTGCCAGACGGCTTATCGCCACTGAATACGATGGCCATTGGCACCGCCGGTTTTACCGCCATGCTGTGCGTGCTGGCTTTAGAAAAACAGGGCGTTACGCCCGATCGCGGCCCCGTACTGGTCACCGGTGCCAGCGGCGGTGTGGGCAGCTTTAGCGTCAGCCTGCTGGCAAAACTCGGCTACGAGGTGATCGCCTCCAGCGGCCGCGCCAGCGATGAAAACTGGCTGATCAACACGCTGGGTGCGAAAAGGATTATGGATCGTGCTGAACTGTCTCAGCCGGGCAAACCTTTGGGCAAAGAGCGCTGGGCCGCGGCTATCGACAGCGTGGGCAGCCATACGCTGAGTAACGTTCTGGCGGGTACGCAGCGCGATGGCGTTGTCGCCGCCTGTGGCATGGCTCAGGGGCTGGATCTGCCCACCAGCGTCGCGCCTTTTATTTTACGCGGCGTGACGTTGGCGGGCGTGGACAGCGTGATGTGCCCTAAACCGCTTCGCCAGAAGGCCTGGCAACGGCTCGGACAGTTGATGAATGATGCGCAACTGTCTCAGATGATCACGGTCATCCCACTGAGCGAAGCCAGTCAGGGCGCGCGGGATCTGCTTGAAGGCAAGGTTCGCGGCCGCCTGGTGGTGGACTGCCGCTAACGGTCTTTATGGGCGGCGCATCCTGCTGCATCAGTAACGCGCTTAGCCCCTGCAGTGCCCAGCTCGCGCCCTGCTCCATGACGGCTTTGGGGTCGCCAGAAAAGTGCTGACAACGGGCAACGACTTTGCCATCAGGCAATGTCCATTCTACCCAGATAGTGCCTGCAGGCGTACCATCTTCGCCGCCGTCCGGTCCGGCATAGCCGCTTATCGCCAGACTCACCGGTTCGCCGGACCGTTCACGCGCCCCCAGCGCCATTTCACACACGGTTTCTCTGCTGACTGCAGTGTGATTTTCCAGCGTTTGCGGGTTAACGCCAAGCAGACGCACTTTGGCGCTTTCGCTGTAGGTGACGAAGCCGCTGGTAAAAAAATTACCGCTGTTTTCGACCGCCGCCAGCGTAATACTGATCAATCCCGCCGTGCAGGACTCTGCGGTTGCCAGACGCAAACCAGAGGATAAAAGCTGCTGACCCAGTTGTTCAGCAGCCTGACTGAGTTTCATGGTCATGAGTTTTCCTTTGTTTTCTGTCACAGGTAAAGTATGGCTGAAACTCAGTAATCTGATGCGGCTAATCTGATGTTTTATCAGCGTAAACGGGAAAATGGCCTGTGCCGTTTCGGCTAACACGTCGCCCATCGTTCTCTGCCGTTTCGGCTGGCAACGCGAACCGGTTTGTCCCGGTCAGCCTGTAGATGTTTCATGTAGCCTGTCTGCCATTGCGTAACATCGCTGACAGCCCTTATTCAGGAAAAGGAGAAAAGAATATGCAAAAACCTGTCGTTGTGATCCACTACTGTACCCAGTGTAACTGGCTGCTGCGCTCAGCCTGGATGGCACAGGAATTGCTGCACACTTTTGCTCAGGACCTGGCCAGCGTCACGCTTCGCCCCGGCAGCGGCGGCATATTTGAAGTAACGGTAGATGACCATCTGGTGTGGGAACGTAAACGTGACGGCGGCTTTCCCGATGCTCAGGTGCTCAAGCAGCGTGTCAGAGACATCTGCTTTCCGGAACGTTCACTGGGACACATCGACAAAAACAAAACTGACGGAAGCTGACGAGCGCAATCCGGCGTTAACTGCGGCTGATTTGCTCAGCGGCTGCGTTCAACGCAGCCACAATCTTATGCCGTGTTTCGTCCGTGATGTCCTGCTGTGCCAGACGGCCATTTAAGGCGTTTTTAAACTGAAAGATGGCCTGTTCTATGTCGGGAATACTGCGGTTGTTGACTAATACAGCCAGCGAGGAAAGGCGCGTAATCAAACGCGACAATGGCTGGGCTTCGGCCTCTAACATCGCCTGGCCCGTTGCGGTCACTACATAAGCCTTTCTCGCCGCCTGGGGATCGACAATCTCAATGGCCTCCATTTCCTCAAGCAAGGTCAGGTTGGGATAAATAATACCCGGGCTGGGGGAATATTCCCCTTTCGACAGTTCTTCAACGCATTTAATCAGCTCGTAACCGTGCGAGGCACGCTGAGCGATAAAATGCAGCATCAACAGGCGCATTTCACCCGCATCAAGCATCTTTTCCCGGCGCTTCCGCCTCGCTGCGCAAGGCCGCGCAGACTGGCTGCGGTTATCCTGTTCTGAATGGGCCGAATCCATCTGTCGCCTCTGCCTGTTTAAGGAGAAAGAGCCTGATGGTAGAGGGCCACTAGGTAAAATTCAATCAACGGCAGGTCACTCACTTGTGATGCCAGTAAGCAACCGCACGCACAAGATCAGCATCCACGCCGCGTTGCGTTGTGAAGTAGTCAGCGAGCTGTTTAACGACGCGCCCTTCTCCCGTTAGCCAGATAAAAGCGTCATGCGACGGTATCGCTATCTTATCCAGCGCCGCCGTCAGGGCTGGCAAAGCCGCCTGCGTCATCTGCTGGCTACCGAGCCAGGCCACATTTGCCTTGCCGGTGTCCGCTAAGTAGTCACGCCCCGTTTTTTCATCGGTGAAGGCAAACAGGTGCAGGGTTTCGGCTTCAATGCTGCGGCTGCGGCGCTGAAACGCAGGCAGACCAGTTTCATCACAGACATAAAGCTGGAAAGCATAATCCGTTGGGACCAGCAGAGAACCGCGAGGTCCACCGATAATCAGGCTGTCGCCGGTCTGTGCCTGCGCGGCCCAGTCGCTGGCGACACCGCTTTCATGCAGGTAAAAATCGATTGTCAGCGAAGATTCACCATCAAAGTCAAACGGCGTGTAGTCACGCGCAGCCGGCCGCAAGCCGTCTTTCCAGTGAATGCCGTCCTCGTCCATCGTCGGCAGTTGCAGCGTCGTGTCAGCGGTGGGCGGGAAAAAGACTTTGATGTGGTCATCAAAACCGGGCGAATTAAATCCTTTCAGGTCGTCGCCCGTAAACTCGATGCGCCAAAACCGGTCAGCCACTTTGGTTTTGGTGGCAACGTGAATACAGCGAAAGCGGAGCGCGTTACGGATACGTTCAGGTAAACGGCGGGAAGAAGATGCAGGCACAGTGGCTCTCCGAAAAACAGGGTTGTACGCAACCTTAGTAAACAAAAATCATTCTCATGTCAGTCGGAGAGAATAGCTATGATATATCTTAAGAACAATGACTAAAAATGCGGTCCGGCAGTACGTGCAGGCACATCTGTCGGCCTTTTATCGCTGAAAAGCAAAAAGGCGCTTACGCGCCTTTTAAAGGAGGACTGTCGGTCATCGGGCGGTTACTGCGCCTGATTTTGTCCGCTGTTTTGCGGCAGCGAGCTGTCACCGAGTATCTCGCTGTGGCCGGCCTGACTGCCGGGATGTAATCCTGTGCGAACATTGCCGGGATCGGTGAGTTGTGCAGTCGCCAGGCCGGGAGCGGCACACAGCGCGACAGTCAGAAAAAAGGCGGCTATTTGCGTTATTTTGGTCATGGTATTTTGCCTGTTCAGGCGTAAAAAGCAGGTGAATATCCAGCGCTGAGAAGGAAATACAGTATGCGTAGCTGCGCTCAGCGTTTCGGTAAGGATTTTACGCCTTGCCTGCCAGCCTGCTTATAAAATCGTGCGCTTTATCACACATTGACGCACATAATGTGCATTATCCCTGCGTGACAGGAATAGAGAACACGCCTTCAATGTTGTCGGCTGTGCATCGGGTTAAATCCAGACAGAGCAAATCCATTCCCGGCCGGCAGGCTACATTCAACTGCGGCAGATAAAGGTAGTAAATATCCGCGATGAAACGCGTCAGTTCTTCCGGTGAGCCACGCCATGCCAGGCGGGCGTAAAGCCCCGCAGGCACCGTGCGGCATTGAAGATCGCCTGGCCCGGCATCCGTGTTTGCCAGCGCGACGCCACGAAACAGGCTGATGTGCTGTTGATCGACGGACGCGTTGCCGGGGCCATACTGAAATCCCAGCCATCCTTGCGCGTCGCCCTGCTGCGTACGGACAAAATGGCGTACCAGGCCGGCCATACGCTGATGCCGGTCGCGAATATAGTCGCCATACGGGCATTCCCATTCCAGCGTATCGCCCTGCAGGAGCAACTCCTCTTCGCGCCGGTAAAGCGATACCGGCATGACTGGCTCGCGCTGGGCAATACGGCCGTGAAAATACCGGACAGGCAGCACGTTAAGACGGCGAAAACCGCCCGGCGTAACAGAGAAGTGATTTTTAAACACGCGGTTAAAGTTTTGCTGATTTTCAAACCCGAAACGGACGGCGATATCAATTAACGGCATGCGCGTCAGTCGTAACGCCATAGCGGCAAGGGTTAAGCGGCGCTTGCGCGTATAGGCCGCCAGCGTTTGTCCGGTCATCTCTTTGAACAAACGTTGCATATGCCATTTGGAATAGCCCGATTTGAGCGTAATCAGATCGATGGAAATGTCGTTGGTCAGGTTGGCTTCAATCCAGTCGACTAAATCATTTATATGCTGTTTTTTTATGGTTTGACTTAGCATTTTAAAAACGTGAAAAGAAAAAAGAGGGAAAGATTTGTAATAAAATAGTAACAAAAAGCGTTGCAGGATGTCATGGCTCATGGGCCAGCCAGGGCCGGATAGCGGCAAAAAGCGCATTAATTGCCTGGGTTACTACTTTAAAAAGCCAGCACACAGGCTGGCTTATGGAAGGACGAGGGGAACAACGGAGGCAGTCAGGAATGCACTGCTTCGTTCGGAGGACTCAGTGGCTACGCATGCCTGCGGCGGTCATCATCATTCTGAACAGCGTCGCGACCACACCGAGTGCCAGCACGCTGGCACTGTAGATGACCACCAGCCACAGCACGCGTTTCCACCACGGTGACCGGGTTTCATTCTGACGTTCTTTGCTGCTGACCTGGGTCTGCATATCAATGGTATCCTTCGTCTGCTTTGATTTTTCCACGGAACACGTAGTAGCTCCAGAAGGTATATCCCAGAATCATTGGAATAATCAGTAAGCTACCTACCAGCATAAAGGCCTGGCTCTGCGGCGGGGACGCGGCGTCCCAGATGGATACCGAGGGCGGAATAATATTCGGCCAGATACTGATACCCAGACCCGAGAAGCCCAGGAAAATCAGGGCCAGCGTCAGCAGGAAAGGCGAATAATGCGCCTCGCGCTTGATTGCGCGGCGCAGTCCCCATGCACACAGCAGCACCAGTACAGGCACCGGCAGGAATAAGAACAGATTTGGCGTGGTGAACCAGCGATGTGCAATGTTCTGATGCGTGAACGGTGTCCAGATACTGATGATGCCAATAATTAACAACAGCGCAATCAACAGCGGTGTCGCCAGGGCTGACATTTTACGGTGCAGTTCATGTTCGGTTTTCATGATAAGCCAGGTGCAGCCCAGCAGCGCATATGCCACAACCAGCCCGACGCCGCAGAACAGCGGGAACGGGGCCAGCCAGTCCATCGTCGAGCCAGCAAAGCTGCGGCCTTCGACAGGAATGCCATCCAGCATCGCGCCGACGGCAACGCCCTGGCTAAAGGTTGCGAGGAGTGAACCGGCAATAAACGACTTGTCCCAGAAGGCCCGATGGTGCTCGACAGCCTTGAAGCGGAACTCAAAGGCGACGCCACGGAAAATCAGCCCAATCAGCATGGCGGTTAACGGCACGGAAAGCGCATCGGCTATTACCGCATAGGCCAGCGGGAAAGCGCCATACAGTCCTGCGCCGCCCAGCACTAACCAGGTTTCGTTGCCGTCCCAGACAGGCGCAACGGTGTTGACCATCATGTCGCGCTCGCCTGCGTCTTTGTTAAAAGGAAACAGCAGGCCGATGCCCAGGTCGAAACCATTCATGACGATATACATCAGGACAGCAAAAACGATAATCGCGAACCAGATAACAGAAAAATCAATCATCTCAACGCTCCTCATGATGGTGAGTGGCCGCAGAGAGCGGGCGCGCTGGCGTTTTGATTTGTCCGGGGCCACCTGTTTCCACGGTATCGCCTTCGCCGGTGACCGGCCCTTTTTTAATCAAGCGCATCATATAGTGATAACCCACACCGAAGACGGAGGAGTAAACCAGAATAAAGGCGAGCAGGCTGATACTCATGTGCATTTCGCCATGGGGAGATACCGCATCAATCGTTCGCTGAACGCCATAAACTACCCAGGGCTGACGACCGATTTCGGTAGTAAACCAGCCTGCTAAAATCGCGATCAGGCCGGAGGGTCCCATGAGCAAAGCAAACCACAGGAACGGACGCGACTGGTACAGGCGTCCTTTGTAACGCAGCCACAGGCTGACTACGCCAAGGGTGATCATTAACAGTCCCATTGCCACCATGACGCGGAATGACCAGAAAATGATGGTGGAGTTAGGACGGTCCTCTTTCGGGAAAGATTTCAGCGCCGGGACCTGTTTATCCAGACTGTGCGTCAGGATAAGGCTGCCCAGATACGGGATTTCGAGCGCATATTTAGTACGTTCCTCTTCCATATCCGGTAAACCAAACAGTATTAATGGCGTGGCTTCACCGGGTGGGTTTTCCCAGTGGCCTTCAATGGCCGCAATTTTTGCAGGTTGATGCTCCAGCGTGTTCAGTCCATGCGCGTCACCAATCATGGCCTGCACAGGGGCGACAATCAGCGCCATCCACAACGCCATTGAGAACATTTTACGGATGGCAGGATTGTCATTTCCTTTAAGCAGATGCTAGGCCGCCGACGATCCGACAAAGAACGCACTGGCCAAAAATGCCGCCACGGACATATGTAACAGGCGATAAGGAAAGGACGGGTTAAAGACAATTTTAAACCAGTTTTCTGGCACCACGATGCCATTCTGAATGAGATAGCCCTGCGGTGTTTGCATCCAGCTGTTAGAAGACAGGATCCAGAAGGTGGAAATCAACGTTCCCAGTGCCACCATGCAGGTCGCAAAGTAGTGCAGCCCCGGGCCAACGCGGTTCCAGCCAAATAACATCACACCTAAAAAGCCCGCTTCAAGGAAGAAAGCCGTTAACACTTCATAGGTCAACAAGGGACCCGTGATACTGCCGGCAAACTGGGAGAAACCACTCCAGTTGGTCCCAAACTGATACGCCATGACCAGCCCGGAAACCACGCCCATGCCGAAATTCACCGCAAAAATTTTCGACCAGAAATGATAGAGATCGCGGTAGGTTTGATTACGTGTTTTGAGCCACATTCCCTCCAGCACAGCAAGAAAGCTGGCCAGACCGATGGTGATGGCGGGAAAGATAATATGGAAGGAAACAGTAAAACCGAACTGGATCCTGGCGAGATGAAAGGCATCTAATCCAAACATTGCTTACCTCTTTGCGGCTTTGTTGAATAAATGGATTTTATGCTGTGGTACTATGAAAACGGTTGTTTCAGATAACATAAAATCAATGCGTTACATGCTTGCGTATGACGGTGTTCTGTCTGGCATCAGCGTTTTCTACCAAAACAGTGCAGACAAAACAGAATGATTACCTATTATTCAACAAAGCCCCTCTTTGCCACATAGAGCACCACATATAGTTACTTATAATTAACGACTTATACACAAAGCATGTCACTCCATTGCATGGAAAAATGCCATGACGAATGTAAGATGCTTCGTCCTGGTAAAACAGAGACAATCAGATAAGTAAAAACTATAACAGTATTTTTTGATTAAGATCATTTTTTTGTTGAAAGTTTTCTTATTTAGGACGGATAAGCAAAACGTTAATTTCAAAGGGGCAATGTGACATTATTGTTATTAAAACAGACCCTGCACGGAGCCGTAACGGCCAAACGAGATTACCGCTAAAAAATAACGCAACTCGCTGTTTTTAAGCGTCATTCGCCATTTCCGCGCTTCGTTAAACAGAGAAAAGTACCGTTCTGACAGGGGAATCACGTGTTTTATTATATTGTTAGCAGGATATTTATCTTATCTGCGCTTTATGATGCTTTTTTTTAGAATACGTCCGGTTTTTCGCACTCTGGCTTCGCTATTTCCGGGCAGGAAAACGAAGCTCAACCGGTCAGGAATGTTAAAAATCATATGCAATATGTAAATAACTCATCACATCTTTATCACGCGCAATAATTAACGCAGCCAGAAACCTCAGGAAAAAGTCGCCTGGTAAAAAGGATGTTAAAGAAATGCTGTGAGTAATAAAAACCGCCCGACGCAG
Source organism: Pantoea stewartii subsp. stewartii (assembly GCF_008801695.1). Lineage (GTDB taxonomy): Bacteria > Pseudomonadota > Gammaproteobacteria > Enterobacterales > Enterobacteriaceae > Pantoea > Pantoea stewartii. The sequence continues at coordinate 30,171 of NZ_VZPF01000044.1, read as the reverse complement.
AATGAATCTGTTATGTCGGACAGGCATTTTTTTACGGTGGCCGAGGGGAGTGTTTCTCTGCGCGCTTCGGTCCCGTCTTATGAACGGTCTTACGCGTCGGCGGACTGTTTCTCCCGGTGGGCGAGGATGCGTTCTACATTCATCTCCAGCCAGTCGGCCAGTCCTACCACCTGCTCCCCTACTTCCAGACCCAGCGGTGTCAGTCGGTATTCAACATGCGGCGGCACAACATCGTAGGCGATGCGCTCAACAAAGCCGTCTTCCTCCATATAGCGCAGGCTCTGCGACAGCATACGTTCGCTGACGCCGCCGACTGCACGCCGGAGTTCGCTAAAACGCAGCGTGTCATTTTTCAGCGCCAGTAAAATTAATACGCTCCAGCGACTGGTAATGCGCTTTAACACATCGCGCGACGGGCAGTTAACATTCAGCAATTCGCCGCGCATAAATTTTTCGCCTAATTTATCAGTCATTTAAACAAAACCCTTCATCCTAACAATTCTGTAAGTACTTACTAAAAGTTAGCATATCGCATAGGCTGCTGTTGACCAACTGTCCTCTTAAAGGAGCTATGTGATGATCGCAGTGACTGGAGCAACAGGCCAACTGGGCCGTTTAGTTATCGACGCATTACTGAAAAAAGTAGCCGCAGATACGCTGGTTGCCGCCGTACGCACGCCGGCGAAAGCGAGTGACATCGCCGCCCGTGGTGTTCACGTTCGTGAGGCGGATTACAACCGCCCAGAAACCTTAACGGCCGCCCTGCAAGGGGTCGACAAACTCCTGCTGATTTCCGGCAGTGAAGTGGGCCAGCGTGAAGCGCAGCACCGTGCAGTTATTGATGCCGCTAAAGCCGCAGGCGTGAAATTTATCGCCTATACCAGCCTCCTCCATGCGGATAAGTCTCCGCTGTCGCTGGGCGCTGAGCATCGGGCTACCGAAGCCCTGCTGGCAGCGTCTGGCGTCCCTTATGCCCTGCTTCGCAACGGCTGGTACACCGAAAACTACACGGCGAGCATCGCCCCTGCCCTGGCGCATCATGCGTTTCTCGGTGCGGCAGAACAGGGCCGTATCGCTTCTGCGGCACGTCGGGATTATGCCGACGCGGCAGCGGAAGTTATGGTGCGTGACGGCCAGGCGGGCAAGGTGTACGAGCTGGCCGGCGATGACAGCTATACGCTGGCGGAGTTTGCGGCTGAAATCGCCGCGCAGAGCGGCGAAAAGGTGGATTACGTCAATCTGCCACAGGCAGATTTTGCCGCCGCACTGAAAAGCGCAGGCTTGCCGGCCCCGCTGGCAGAGCTTCTGGCAGATTCCGATGCGGGTGCCGCTCAGGGCGGTCTGTTCGATGCGTCCCGCACACTGAGCCAACTGCTTGGTCGCCCCACCACGCCTTATGCCGAGGTGATCCGCGCGGCGCTGACAAAGGGATAACGCACTCACGCTTACGCTGCGGTTAAGCCCTGCCGGTTAACCGCAGCGATTATCCTCTCTCACTCCCTTTCTCCCCTTTCTGTTGCTCCATCAGCCACGATTCGGTGCACACCGAAGTAACCGCTTTTGCATCGGGTACGCTGTCTGCAGGCTGACTTAAGGGAGAGAGAAATGATTGCCGTACTTTTTGAAGCAGAGGCCTTACCGGCAGCGCAACAGCGTTACATTGAACTGGCGGCCGAACTTCGGCCCGAACTGGACAGGATACCGGGATTTATCGCGATTGAGCGCTTTCAGAGTTTGAGCGAGCCTGGCAAGATATTGTCCCTGTCGTGGTGGGAAGATGAACGGGCGGTGCGTCACTGGCGGGAAAACAGCCTGCATCAGTCGGCACAGCGGGAAGGCCAGAACACAATTTTCAGCCATTACCGCCTGCGCGTTGCGAAGGTTATGCGTGATTATGCTGGTCCAGAGGAGAACACCCGGCATGTTTAATCTTTATGTGGTCTTCAGGAACGAACCGGGGTCGCTGGCCGCGTTTGGAACACTGCTTGGGCAGCATGGCATCGGCCTGGAAGGCGGCGGCGTCTTTTCAACGGGCAAGGAAAGTCACGCTCATTTTCTGGTGGAGGATGGCCCGCGCGCCCGGCAGGTGTTAGTGAATGCCGGTTTCGATGTCAGGGACGTCCGAAGGCCACTGCGCCGAAAACTCCCTCAGCAGCGGCCAGGTGAACTGGGTGAAATTGCGCAGTGCCTGGCGCAAAATGGCATTAATATTCGCGCGCAGTACAGCGATCACAGCAACTGGCTGGTGCTGATTACCGATGATGACAGGCGGGCCGAAGCACTGACCCGCCAGTGGAAAGGATGAGCAGAATGACACGCATGGCGGCCCGGTGTGATGACAGCACACACTCTTCTCTGACCTTCAGCATGGCGACGGTGGCCACTGCGCTGGCGGATACCTCGCGCATGCACATCCTCTGTGCCCTGATGGATGGCCGGGCCTGGACGGCGACCGAGCTGAGCGTGGTCGCTGACGTTGCGCCCTCCACTACCAGCGGCCATCTGAATAAGCTGACGGAGACAGGGTTGCTAACCTGCGTGGTACAGGGACGGCATCGTTATTACCGTCTGGCCAGCCATGAGGTGGCGGGCCTGCTGGAAAACCTGATGGGCATTTCGACCCGGCCCGGTTCAGTCCTGAAAACAACCACGCCAGACCGGCTCCGGCGAGCCCGCACCTGTTATGACCATCTGGCCGGTGAGATTGCCGTCGGTATCTATGATGCTATGCAGTCAGCGGGCTGGCTGATGCCGGATGGTACGGCGCTCACAATGGAGGGCAAGGCGCATTTTGCCGCAACAGGCATCGAGCTGACTTCGCCGTCGCGACGAAAGCCCTGTTGCCCCTGCCTGGACTGGAGTGAGAGGCGCTTTCATCTTGGTGGCGAGGCCGGTGCAGCCTTGCTGCGCTTCATGATACAAAAAGCCTGGCTACAGCAGACGCCCGGCTATCGGGAGCTTGGCGTCACCGCACGCGGCCAAACTGGGCTGTCGCGCATATTTAACCTCCGCCTCGTCTGACAGCCTCCTTTTCGCCTTATACCACGCGCGGGCATGCTGGCAGTGCGCCTCAGCCGATAGCCGTTAAGTCCAGCCGCATCAGCACGGTATCGTGGAACACACCGTCGACATACAGCGCCGCGACGTCTGTTCCGTAGGTCGTAAATCCAGCAGACCGGTACAGGGCCGTTGCTGCTGCATTGGTGGCGCTCACGGCAAACCGGATGCTGATGCATTCACGGGCTTGCGCGATTGCGGTCATGAGCAGCGTCTTCGCCAGGCCGCTTCCCCGCCACTCAGGCAGCACATACATTCCCCAAATCGTGGCGACGTGCCGCTGTTTCTGGCCGGGATGGAAGCGTAAACCCGTCACGCCCACGATCTCGCCCTGGGGATCGAATCCGGCCAGCACAGTATTGTTTTGCAGCAGAGCCGCAAAAAACGCGTCAGGTTCTGAGCGCTCACGCGCATAATCCGCGCCAAACGCCTCAGGATGGCGTTGTAATCCGTCCAGCCGAATGGCGCGATAGCCTACACTGTCGCTGCTGGTGAGTCGTCGCAGAGTAAAGGAACGCACGATCATTCTCCTTAACAGGGCACCCCAGAGGGTATTTTCTTACATCATGCCACTTTTGCTTCATTTTCCTGCCGCACAGGGAAAAAACAGCCCCTTTTGGCCCAGGCAAAATTTTATTAAGCCTGCCGTAAGAGATTCATCTGAAATGCATTTACGTCATAAGTCGAGATATTCGGTTGAATTGTCTGTGTTTTATTCAATCTATACGATTAATAGACAATTTTTATTACGTTCATAGACAATCTGCATTGTTGTTCCTGCCTGCGAGAGGTCTATAATTTCCTTTTTGTGCAACCCCGTTCGCTCAGGAGGCCGTTATTAATACTTATCGCCAGCAACTCAATGCATTCGAAGAGAATCGTGCCGGGGCGGAAGTTGAGTATCAATACGATCCCCATGAACTGAAGCTGGAGCGCATGCAGGATTCTGAACCCGAGCCAGAGCTGATCGAAGGTCTGCCTGCCCCGGATGCGTTGACGCCTGCCGATCGCTATCTTGAGCTTTTCGAGGCCGTTCAGATGTCGGGCATCTTCGAGGACAGCAAAACGTTCCCCGACTGCTCGCCCAAATACGATCCGCTTGATGTGCTGATGCGTTACCGCCGTCAGAAGCGCAGCAAGGACTTCGATCTGGCGCGTTTCGTTGCCGACCATTTCTACATGCCAGGTATCAACGAAAGCTTCTACGTTTCGAACCCTGACAAAACGCTTAACGAGCACATCGACGATCTGTGGCCGGTTCTTACCAAGATGCCGCAGCAGCATATGCCGCATTCGTCGTTGCTGCCGTTGCCTAAACCTTATGTCGTGCCCGGTGGTCGTTTTGGCGAAACTTATTACTGGGACTCGTACTTTACGATGCTCGGCCTGGCGGAATCAGGGCGTGACGATTTGTTACGTCATATGGCCGACAACTTTGCCTGGCTGATTGATAACTACGGGCACATTCCGAACGGGAACCGCACTTATTATCTGAGCCGCTCACAGACACCTGTGTTTGCGCTGATGGTGGAACTGTTCGAAGAGGACGGCGTGCAAGGCTCACAGCGCTATCTGGATCAGCTGATGAAAGAGTATCAGTTCTGGATGGATGGCGCCGGCTCACTGATGCCCAACCAGGCTTATCGCCATGTGGTCCGGATGCCGAACGGCTCGCTTCTGAATCGTTACTGGGACGACCGCGACACACCACGTGATGAATCCTGGATCGAGGACATCGAAACAGCGCGTCATTCTAAGCGTCCGGCAAGCGAAGTTTACCGCGATCTGCGCGCGGGTGCCGCGTCAGGCTGGGACTATTCATCACGCTGGCTGCGTAATCCAAAACGTCTGTCGAGCATCCGTACAACGCAGTTTATCCCGATCGATCTCAATGCGTTTTTGTACAAGCTTGAGCTGATGATTGCGACGTTGTCTCACGTTAAAGGCGAAGAGCTGACTGCGCTGGCCTGGCAGAATAAGGCGGACGCCCGCAAACGTGCCATTACCCGTTACCTGTGGGACAGTACCGCAGGCGTTTTCCGTGATTATGACTGGCGCCGCGCCCGCTTTGGCGCGTTCACCGCCGCTGCGGTAGTGCCGCTCTTCGTCGGACTGGCAACGCCTTATCAGGCGCATTTACAGGCTATCGCGCTGCGCCATCTGCTGCTCAGCAATGGCGGGCTGCTGACCTCTATGGTGGAAAGCGGCGAACAGTGGGATAAACCTAACGGCTGGGCGCCTATGCAGTGGATGGCGGTGGTGGGCCTGAATAACTACGGCGAAGAAACCCTGGCGAGCGAAATCGCCGTGAACTGGCTGACAACCGTGAATAACTTCTACCAGTTACACCATAAACTGGTCGAGAAGTACGATATCAGCGGTGACCGCGCGCGTCCCGGTGGTGGCGGTGAATATCCTCTGCAGGACGGCTTTGGCTGGACAAACGGCGTAACCCGTCGGCTGATGGCAATGTATGGCCATATGATGATGGATTAATCTGTGTCGCAGGCACAAAAAAGCCGGGAAACGTTCCCGGCTTTTTTCTGGCGATTTCTCTGTAGAGAACTTACTTTTTCGCTTCAACGCCTGGCGCCGCAGAGCGCTGCAGGAACTGCTGAGTGACTTCCGGCAGATGCGTGAACAGCCATTCGGCCATCGCAATTTCCTGATCGCGAATTTCGGTCAGGACTCTGACGGCATCACTGTCGCCGACCTGCTCGGCAGCCGCGATCAGGCTGGTGTAGCTGGCGATTTCCGCGTTTTCGAACACATAGCCGCTCATCGCGCCTTTGACGACTTCGTCAGAAGTAAACATGCCGCCAATCGCCTGTCCTGTGGCGGCCATTTTGCCCATCACGTCTTTCATAATGGAATGGTCAATGCCGTGGCGATCCAACAGTTGTTCAAGCAGAGTAAGCTGATGCTTAGTTTCATCCAGATGCTGGGCAAGGCGCTGCTCCAGAGCGGGATAATGCTCCAGACGACCCGCCATTTTGCTCAACATGCTCTCGGCCTGCTTCTCCATGGCATGCGCGTCACGCAACCAGTCATGATAGTTTTCAATGGCCGTCATTTCGCAACTCCTTCAGCCGAACTGATGGTCTGTGCAACGCTGGTCAGTTTTTCATCCGTCTGCTTTTCCTCCGCAAGGGTTTGGGCCAGCAGCTTCGCGGCTTTGGTATAACCCAGCTTTGAGGCCAGCGCGTGCAGCGTACCGTAGGTCGCAATTTCATAATGCTCGACCTTCTGCGCCGCCCCGATCAATCCCTGATCGCGTACTTCACCCTTTTCAACAGACTCAATAATTTCCTGGGCTTCTTCTACCAGGCCTTCCAGGGCATGGCATTTCATTCGCTTGATTTTCACTTCAGGCGTAACGTCGACTAATTCGTCCAGACGTTCGATTTGCCCGCGTGTCTCTTCGAGATGCTGATTAAACGCAGCGATAAGATTTTCATCACTTGCCGCACGCGCCATTTTGGGTAGTGCTCTCGCGATTTGTTTTTCCGCACTGTAAACATCGGACAAGTCATGGATAAAGAGATCGTTTAACGTTTTGACAGTCATAAAAGAGCCTCATTAATTGAACGGCTACGCCACTATTTTTTAATGCAGCGCCAGTGACAATGTACTCACTAACCTTAGACTATTTAACGAAGAATGCATTCGGCTCCGTTTAATTCAGATTTTAAAGTAGCATTGAAAATGCCTTTTTCACTTAATTACCAGTACTTTACTCAAAATGAGTTATTTTGATAAATGCTCCGCCTCACCTCAATTAAGACAAACCTGTACAGAATTAGCAAAAACCGTACAAGTTAACCGGCTTTGTTGAATAATAGGTAATCATTCTGTTTTGTCTGCACTGTTTTGGTAGAAAACGCTGATGCCAGACAGAACACCGTCATACGCAAGCATGTAACGCATTGATTTTATGTTATCTGAAACAACCGTTTTCATAGTACCACAGCATAAAATCCATTTATTCAACAAAGCCAAGTTAACCTTCAGTTAAAATAGAGGCGTTTCACCTGGTGAACCCGGATTTCATTTTTTCGTTCAGACAGCCGTGCGTTGACCGGAAAAGCAGCAATAAAAAAACCGGAAAGGAATATCCTTTCCGGCAAGATTGACCAAATCCTAAACCAGAGGTGGTTTATTTCATGGATTAAACAGCGAAGTTTATATATTGAGTAGAAGTCAGCTTCACTGAAGGTTTCAGTTTAAATAGCTAACCCATTGTTAATATTAAATTAACTCCTTCGACTAACCTTACCTCCCTTACGCCCCGCCTCAATAGCTCGCTGGGGATCGTTTTTGAAATTCCCACCGCTGTTTTGTCCGCCTTTACGGCCTGCTTCTGCTGCTCTCTCTTTGTCTGCAGCGAAATTACCGGCCCCACCACGATATTGAGTCATTCTGTGTTCTCTGCAAGTTTAATTATTGAAATAGCACAGTGGAAGTTGCATCAACTAAAGGATGCACAAACAAATGTAGCTGTAAAAATCACCTAATCAAGCATGACGGCCACGACACTCACAAAGGCAGATACATATACCTTATTTGTACATCCAGTTAATTCTTTAGTGATGAAACTATTTTTCGAGGAAACTCTAGTTTAACGCTCCTGGCGAAAACTTTAATGAAAACGCTCCTCTAAGGCTCTATTAATCGATCTATTTATTAAAAAGTCCACACTGATTTTATTTTCAATCGCAGCACAGGGACGGCCAGGTGACATTGCCTATCGTCAATATGATCAATAAATGATCTATTTAACTAAGCGCGATAAAATCGAATTCATTACGGCAGGGTTTGCAACATGCAAAAATAAGCGAAGCGGTAAACGTCTCGTTTATTAGAATGAAGAGAAAGAAAAGATCATAAAATGACCAGGCAGGCGACAATTAGTAAAATGGCACTTCTCACAAGCGGAAGAAATACCGCTCATCACATTTCAGGTAAGCGAAGCGGCAATAAAAATAAAAACGCCCTGACGGGCGTTTTTTTCGGACTATTCAGCCCTGCTGTTTTGCAGGAAGGCGAGTAAATCGTTGTTGAGCTGAGCCTGATGCGTGACAGCGAATCCATGAGGCCCCTGATCGTAGATCTTGAGCTCTGAACCCGTAATCAGTTCATGGGCCAGCTTTCCGGTCGCCTCGAACGGGACGATCTGATCATGGCTGCCATGAATGATTAAGGTGGGCACATCAACGCGAGCGAGATCCGCGCGGAAGTCGGTTTCAGAAAAAGCGGTAACACAGTCCAGCGTTCCCTTGAGCGATGCCAGCAGGGCCATGTTTAACGTCTGCGTCAATACGCCCTCGGATACTGACTGGCCAGCATTGGTGCCATAAAAGGGGGCGGCAAAATCCTTAATAAACTGCGCTCTGTCGTCAAGCAGTCCCTGTTTGATATCGTCGAAAACCGATTTCTCTACGCCTTCGGGATGATCGTCTTTCTTACCAAACACGGGCGTGACTGCGCCTAACAGAACCAGCCCTTTAACGTTGCCCGTGCCATATTTTCCAATATAACGCGATACGTCGCCGCCGCCCATTGAGAACCCGACCAGCGTGACATCCTTGAGCTGTAAATGTGTGATCAGGCTATGAATGTCGTCAGCAAACGTATCGTAGTCGTATCCTTCCCATGGCTGGTCGGAACGTCCAAAACCGCGCCGGTCAAAAGCAATAACCCGATAGCCGCGTTCGGCAAGGAAGTTGAGCTGGCTATCCCACATATCCGCGTCCAGCGGCCAGCCATGGCTAAACAGTACCGGCTGCCCTTTGCCCCAGTCTTTGTAGTAGAGGTTAAATCCATCTTTGCTTTTAAACAGACTCATAAACGCCTCGCTATGGATGAAGGTGATGACGCTTCCGGCCATCGTCTGAGAAGCTCAGCGACGTTCCGGCGCGCGGCACTACCTGTCAAGCATGGCAGAGGGAAACCGATGGTCAAACCAGAAGCAGAAAAAACGCGTTTTTACAACGCTACACCGCGTTTACCGTTTTTTTTGATGCGGTACATCGTCTCATCAGCACGGGCCAGCGCACTGTCAAAGTTTTCTGGCTCCTCAACCTGAACAACCCCAATGGATGCGCCAATGACGGCAGTACCGTTGGCCAGCTCAAAAGGTTGCAAGGCAGCATTAAGACAGGCGTGCGTGAGCCTCTTCGTGAGTGGATGGGTTAACGCGAGCGGAATCAGTAAAACAAACTCATCGCCGCCCAGTCGCCCAATAATGACACCTGGTGGGCAGGCTGCGATAAAGCGCAGACTAAGTTGAATCAGGACTTCGTCGCCACTGCGATGCCCTAACGTGTCGTTGACATGCTTAAAATTATCTAAATCAATAAAGGCAATACATAATGCCTTTTTCTTCATATCGCGAAAATGATTGATCAACGCATGCCGGTTGGTTAATTGCGTCAGAGGATCGTGCATTGCCAGTGAAGCCAGTTGCGCTTCGTACTGTTTCTCTTTGGTCATATCAATGTGTGTGCCCGTCACTTTGATCGGTCTGCCCTGCTCGTCCCATTCACTGACGCGGCCCCGGTCCAGCACCCACGTAATTTTTCCTGTTTTACCAATCATCCGATGTAAGGCTTCATAGAAGGGTGCTTTGCCCTCGATATGGTCATAGAACGCCTTCAGAACATCTGCGGCATCCTCAGGATGCAGGCAGGATTTCCAGACATCAAAATGGGCATCCGTTTCTTTAGGCTGAAAACCCAGCATGGATCCCCAGCGGCGGTTAAAAATAACCAACTTGCCCGTGGGAATATCCAGTTGCCACAAGCACAGGCCCGTGCCGTCCAGCGCAGCACCCAATTTATCGCGGGCATCATGCGCAATACGCCTTAATCGCGCATTGTGTTTTTTTAAATTCGCAATTTGCTGCCGCAGGGCATCTTCAGACATATCGATAGCGGGAAAGGGAAAAGGCTATTTTTCCATTGCCATGCGCACTGTAAAGCAACATGTTCAAAACACGATGAGACAGGGATAAAGTCAACCCGTTCAGAATTAACCACGCTTAGCCGCATCAGAACCAGCATACGGCAGACGCTCAGTGACAGCGCGCTGAATGATTATCTTGCACAGAGAGTGATCAACGACGGCGAGGCTGATGTGGCTCCTTTTATGACCCGACTGTCAGCCTGTACGCTTTCTTCTATAGAAAACTCAGGTTTTTTAAAGAAGCGGTAAGATGTAACAAACACTGATTCGCAAGCCATTGAATTAAAATGATAAAAAAACCATGCAATTGTAACAGTGACATTTTTCTGCAAACTCATAATTACAATTAAATATCCTCCGGGTGTTAAGTAAAGACGTCAAGACGACATCAAGGAGATAACATCATGGCTCTGCCCCTTCTGCTTTCTTACCACGGTAACCTGTGTAAAGGTGATTATTCACGCCAGGATTCACATCTGACAGACGCCCTGTTTGTTGGCGATATGTTTTTCTCAAAAAACAGCCCGGACATTTCGCAGGCGGATTATGTTTTCAACGCCGTTTCACCTCATTATTTTTGCGTAAAGAATGCCATTCTGGATAACTGTTTCCCAAACAGCAAAAACAGCGGCGTTGCATTTGTCTGACAACGCAGTGTTATTGCTTTTTCGAAAAAGACAGTCCTGGTAAATGAACACTACAGATGTAATCAGGCTTTGTTGAATAAATGGATTTTATGCTGTGGTACTATGAAAACGGTTGTTTCAGATAACATAAAATCAATGCGTTACATGCTTGCGTATGACGGTGTTCTGTCTGGCATCAGCGTTTTCTACCAAAACAGTGCAGACAAAACAGAATGATTACCTATTATTCAACAAAGCCCTTACGCTAATCTCGTCCTTTCTATCGAATACTATAGATAACTCAGGAAATTAACTTTTTACTAAACTTAAGGATAGTTTTTAAACTTTTTTTAAAAAACGGCTTCGCTTTCATAAACTGCCTTCCTTTGTTGCCGATACTCGAAAAGCAAGGGTTGTTATTACAAAAATAAAAAAATTACTAAACGGGGAATCAACATGAAAATCACAACAGGCCGCAAAATCGCGTTCGCGTTCGGCATCATCGTTCTTGTGTCATTAATAGGCAGTAGCTTGTCGATTATTAACTTTCTCAAGCTACGGCAGGCCAATAGCTGGAATATTCACAGTTATAAGGTGATGAGTCTGAGCGACAGCATGTTAACTGACATGGTTAATATGGAAACGGGCGTGCGGGGATTTGTCATCTCCGGTAATGAAGCCTTCCTGGCACCGTTCAACGCAGGCAAAACGGCGTTCGACCAGAAATATAATCAGCTCCGCACCATGACGGCAGATAATGCCAGTCAACAGCAAAGACTGACGTCATTACTTGACCTGCACAACAGCGTCCAGGCCATTGACGATCAGCTAATCGCATTGCGTCGTCAGGTTAATGGTGGACAACAACCGCTCGATGCCCTGACGCATTTTTTTCAGGAAGGGCGTGATAAAGCCTTTATGGATCGCTACCGCGCCGTCGCCACCGGGTTCAACAACGCAGAATCGTCGCTGCTGGCTACGCGTTCTGACGACGTAAACAGCCTGGCCTTTGCCACGAAAATGACGCTCAGTCTGGCCGGGTTAACCACCATCCTGCTCTCGTTGGTGCTGGGCACCATCATTACACGCAGTATCGTTCGCGCACTGGGCGGCGAACCCAAAGCGGCTGCCGATATTGCTGGCATGATTGCCCAGGGTAACCTGACGGTAGACATTGCTGTGCCGCTTAAAGGCCAGGGCAGCCTGATGGCCTCGCTGGAAGCCATGCGCCAACAGTTGGTCACCATTGTGAGTGGCATTCAGTCCTCTGCGGAACTGATCAATAACTCAGCGAGCGAAATCGCCCAGGGCAATATTGACCTGGCTCAGCGCACTGAAGAGCAGGCTGCCGCACTGGAACAAACGGCCGCCAGTATGGAGGAGCTGACCGCTACCGTCCGTCAAAATACCGATAACGCCCGTCAGGCAAATTCTCAGGCGGATACCACTTCGCACGTTGCCCTGCAGGGGGGAGATGTGGTGAAACAGGTTGTCGAAACCATGCGCTCTATTTCTGAAAGCTCAGGCAAAGTGGCAGAGATTATCTCTGTCATTGAAGGGATTGCATTCCAGACGAATATTCTGGCCCTGAACGCCGCCGTTGAAGCCGCACGGGCAGGTGAAGGCGGACGCGGATTTGCGGTGGTTGCCGGAGAAGTGCGTTCGCTCGCCTTACGCAGCTCTACCGCGGCTAAAGAAATCAAAGATTTGATCACCCAGTCGGTTGAACACGTGGCGAAAGGTTCGGGCCTGGCGAAACAGGCAGGTAACACGATGGAGGAGATCGTGAAATCCGTACAGGGCGTGACCACCATTATGGGCGAAATCACCATTGCGTCGGATGAGCAAAGCAACGGTATCGGGCAGGTCAGCATTGCCGTCAGCCAAATGGACCAGGTCACCCAGCAGAACGCCGCGCTGGTGCAGCAGGTCTCCTCTGCGGCCCAGGGCATGGTGGAACAAACGACCCTGTTACGTAATGCCGTGTCCATTTTCCGTATTGACCGACACCAGCCAGCCGCTGTGCTGCGCTAAACAGCCTCGGTGTTTAGCTGCGGCATGACGTAAAGCCCACCCGGCACGTGTCTGGATGATTTTGGCGCGTGCCGATTTTACTGTTAGCGTGAATCACTCACCTTCCTCTGTCGCCTGAAAAAAGCCGTTTAAAAAAACAGCCATGCCGACTAAAGTGGGCCTTCCCTCACTTACCAGTGGCCATACTATGTTTAGCAAAACGTATCAGGTTGACGAAAAGCATATCGATTTTCAGGGCGTTGTAGACGGACTTTACTATCCCTTCTATATGGAATGGACACGCCACGCGTTTATGAAAGAGCATCTTGGCGTGGATCTGGAAGCGGAGTTTGCCGAAGGCCGTATCCATATGCTGCTTGAGTACACGCTTCGCTTTAAAAAGAGCCTGAAAAAAGGCGATGAGATGCAGGTGACCTGCGCACTCGCGGCAAACGAAAAGCGTAACCGTGTTAATTTCGTTCAGCAAATTTTGGTTGATAACGTTGTTTATGCTGAGGCGGTTTTCACCGGCACCTGTCTGGAAAAAGGGCGTCCCGTTATTCCGGCTTTTTTACGTAGTGCGATACCTGACGCCGGAAACTAACGCGCCGGCTTTCCGCCTGATTACCGCGACGCTCGATCACGACATTCTCATCATGTTGAGATCGAGACATCCTCTCCTGTGTCGATGTACCTGCCTTGCCCACCACCTGTAACGTGACGCATCTCACTGTGCGCTCACCGTGGCTGAAATGTGACCTAAATATGACATGCGCAATGCCGATAACGAAGTAGACCCGAGCCGATCGACTTCCCCTTAACCGGGTCGCTGTCTCTCCACTACGCGGTCATCACCTTTCGAGCTTATTACAGCGATATCTGGAGAGATCTATGTTTTCCCTTATGCGTTTACTTCGCGGCAAAAACGCGCGGAGCGCCTCGGATGATCAGAATAATATCCAGGCCATCCAGGCCTGTAGCGGCTGGATTGAATTCACGCCCGAGGGCATTATTCTCACGGCTAACCCGGCCTTCCTTGCCGTAACGGGCTACCAGCTCAGTGAGATCACCGGTCAGCACCATCGGCTGTTCTGTAAGCCTGATTTTGTGCGCTCCCGTGAATATGCCCTGTTTTGGGAAACCCTGGCCTCAGGCCAGTCCTTCAGCGGCATTTTCGAACGCTACCGCAAAGACAACAGCCTGCTCTACTTAAGCGCTAACTATTTCCCCGTGAAAGATAAACACGGCACGGTCAAAAAAATTATCAAAATCGCTAACGACATTACCGATCGGCATGAAGAACTCACGCATAAAGAAGCGATTATTACGGCGCTGAACAACACCATGGCCATGATTGAATTTACGCCACAGGACGAGGTCATTAATGCCAATAAAAACTTCCTTACGCTGATGGAGTACGATCTGGCCGCTATTCAGGGCAAACATCACCGTCTGTTCTGTTTTGACGCGTTCTATAAAGAAAACCCGGACTTCTGGCACAGAATTCAACAGGGGCGCGCGTTCACCGGGCGCTTCGAACGGGTAACAGCATCAGGAAAACGCGTCTGGCTTGAGGCCAACTACAACCCGGTGAAAGATGCCTCGGGACACGTTTATAAAGTGATTAAGCTGGCGTCGGATATTACCGAACGTGTCGTCACGGCGCAGGACGTGGCGGATATCGCCATGACCACGTCTGAAAAAACGTCACACATCACCGTGAATGCCAATGATGTTCTCAGTCAGACGGTGCGTAACGTCGAATCGATGGCCTCGCAGGTCGCTGCGGCAGCGGGAATCAGCGACAAACTGAATTACTCAGCCAAAGACATCAAAGAGATTGTCTCAACCATCCATAACATTGCCGGACAAACCAATATCCTGGCGCTCAATGCCGCGATTGAAGCCGCACGGGCAGGCGAAGCAGGACGCGGTTTTGCCGTGGTGGCAGAAGAAGTCAGACGTCTTGCTGCTTCTACCTCACAGGCGACGCAGAAAATCAGCAAGGTGGTCGAAGAAAATGCCAGCCTGATTGGCGATATGCACCAGCAACTCGACGGCATTAACAGCTTTCTCACCACAGAAAACGACAAAATCACGCATCTGTCCGACAACATTCAGGAAATTTTCAGCGGCGTGAACGAATTCGTGACGGTGATTCATCGACTAAAGGTCTGAGGGCACAGGCAGCATTGATGCGATTCACGGCACTGCATACGGTTTTATTGTCAGGGTTACGCCCCACACACGGGCGCGTCATTGTTTGACGCGTCAGCCTTTTCTGCTGCCACCAGCCTGTCAACGCCGCCGTGTGGTGATGCAGCGCCTGGGTATCACAGCGGCGACATGCCTGCCCGACAGAAAATCCGGCTCATCGCCATCGCAGGCGCGTTCTCGGGTGTGCATGAAAACGCCTGGCGACGCCATTGCCATCGGCTTCGCTCTCGCTGATTCGCGCTTTCCTGTCATAAAAACGTCCCTACACTGCAACAAGCCCTAAACACTTTATGTTGACTGTATAACCCCTCCTGATGTCTTTTTTTACCTCGTTTGACAAACTCTGGTTAACAATCTTATCCGGGCTGTAGCGATTGCCGCTGACATCTGCCCGGAAAAGCCCCCGCTCATCCTGCTTTTTTATCTGCCGTCCTGTCTGGCTGCGGGAAACAATCCGCCACATGGCTGCTGTTGTTCTGCTTTCGGCATCTTTTCACTGTTACAGGCAGTCTGTCAGAAGACGTAGCTCGTTATCTGTGTGCACTGACAGTCACTGTGATAAGCATCAATTTTTTTAATACATTTCTAAATATGAACCGGCCTGTGCCGATAAGTTAAATGACCCGGGCCGGACGCTTTACTTTCCATCAGACAGCAAACTCTCCGCCACGAGGCCCGACGCTTTACGCCCCTTTCACTGGATCAGATGGAGAGAAGTATGTTAGCCCTGACACGTTTTATGCCTGGTAAAGCTTCACTGGGGTTAGCGGACGACCAGACCAATACACAGGCGATCAAAGCCAACATCGGCTGGATTGAATTTACGCCCGACGGTCGCATCATTACGGCAAACACGCCTTTCCTCGAACTGACAGGCTACACGCTAAATGAGATCGCCGGTCAGCACCATCGCCTGTTCTGCGATGATGAATTTGTGCACTCCAGCGACTATACGCACTTTTGGCAAACACTCGGCTCAGGTCACTCGTTCAGCGGTATCTTTGAGCGGTTTCGCAAAAATCACAGCCGGCTGTATTTGAGCGCCACCTATTTCCCTGTGAAAGATCGCCACGGTGCGGTGAAAAAAATCATAAAAATTGCCAACGACATTACGCATAAACATGAAGCGTTAAAGCATAAAGAAGCCATCATTACCGCGTTGAATAACTCCATGGCCATGATTGAGTTTACACCGCAGGGTGAGGTCATTGACGCCAATAACAATTTTCTGAAATTAATGGGCTATCAGCTTGAGGCCATTCAAGGTAAACATCATCGCATATTTTGCTTTGATGAATTTTATAAGGAGCAGCCTGATTTTTGGCAAAAGATTCAGCAGGGGCGTGCTTTCACAGGGCGTTTTGAACGTGTGACAGCGTCTGGAAAACGCGTCTGGCTGGAGGCCAGCTATAACCCTGTCAAAGATGCCTCCGGGCATGTTTATAAGGTTATTAAACTGGCGTCTGATATCACCGACCGCGTAGAGAATGCCAAACGGATCGCTGACATTGCCGTCACAACGTCGGAAGAGACGTCGCAAATCACCTTTAATGCCAATGATGTCCTGGGTGAGACCATCCGCAATGCGGAATCCATGTCGTTACAGGTGGGTGCGGCAGCAGACATTGGCGACAGACTCAATCATTCTTCCATGGACATAAAAGAAATTGTTTCGACGATCAACACCATCGCCGGACAAACCAATATTCTGGCGTTAAACGCGGCGATTGAGGCCGCGCGGGCAGGCGAAGCGGGACGTGGGTTTGCCGTGGTGGCCGAGGAGGTCCGGCGACTGGCGGCTTCGACGTCGCAGGCGACGCTTAAAATCACGAAAGTTGTGGAAGAAAATACCGCGCTCATTGAAAACATGTCCCGGCAGCTTGATGAAATCAGACGCTTTCTTACGACTGAAAACGATAAGATCAGCAATCTCTCGCGCAGTTTCCAGGAGATCAATCGCGGGGTAAATGAATTCGTGACGGTCATCCACCGGCTCAATGTATAAGCATGAAAACGTCATGCCAGCGGCGCATACGCTGGCTTTTTCTTTCTCAGACGAGCAGAAAAAAGCGCGCAGATGAACAAGCCACGACGACGCTGCATCGGGCGTTATGAAGCGTGCCGTAAGCTCTAATGCGGCCCGCTTAGTCATAACAGGTATTCCTATTTCGCTCGTTGTACGTCTTCAGTCATTTTTTAGTCACAGATCTTCACTAAGCTCCCCGGTTGAGAAGCGCCCTGAGCGGATCACCGTGCAGGATGACGTCGGGTTCTTTGTTTCTGCGCATGCGCGTTATTGTCCCCTTATCACAGCCCCCCTGCCTGTTAAGCCCGGTCAGGCATGAGAACAGCTTCTCAGGAATACAGCACGCGCAGATACGGGTGGCGTTGCGCGGGGAAACGGTCCCGTTACCGACCTTGTCGGAACCGGCTAAATGCAGAGGTTATTCGATGACAACACGGAGAAGGCTGTTGAAAGGTACGATTGCCACCCTGGGCGGTCTGGCCGCTTCCCTCGCCATCGGTGCGGAACACCGCCCCAACGACGTGGGTCGTAAGTTTGACGCAGATGGCCGGGTTCTTCCCTTTAAAGGAAACACGATTATCTGCCATCTGCCGCAGCAAGGTGACGGCTCAGAACCCTTTGATGCCCTGCTTGATGTCTATCGTGAATTACCCGGCGAAAGCTGGTCAATGAAGGTTACCGCACTGCCGCCCTCCAGTTATCACATGACTGTTTTCGGCGGAGCCAACGACAAGGCAAGACGCTATCCCTTATGGCCTGCCGGGCTGCCGCTGGACATGCCCATGGACGAGTGCG
This sequence comes from Pantoea stewartii subsp. stewartii, assembly GCF_008801695.1. Classification (GTDB taxonomy): domain Bacteria; phylum Pseudomonadota; class Gammaproteobacteria; order Enterobacterales; family Enterobacteriaceae; genus Pantoea; species Pantoea stewartii. The sequence continues at coordinate 12,474 of NZ_VZPF01000044.1, read as the reverse complement.
ACCGGATTCTGGCTGAACGCCTGCGGACATATAAACTGGGTGAGGATGCCTCGCCTTACCACATGCGCGTCAATCCGGAGGCGCCGTCTGCGCGTGAAACCCCGTTAACGCTGCGCCTGCTAACGGCGGATGCGGAGACAGAGACGCGGTTGCGCCGTTTACGCGATCGGCTATCCGAGGTCACCGGCATTCGCGAACCAGACCACGATCGCTACCAGTTTCATATCACGCTGGGATATCAGGTTGCACCGTTGACCGACGACGAAGACGCCGCCTGGCGACGTTCACTGGCGAACTGGAAAACGATGATCGCGCAGCGCGCGCCAGTTATTACGCTCGGTAATCCCGAGTATTGCCTGCTGAATGATATGTTTGCCTTCAAGCGACAGTTTTATCTGACCTGATCCGCCTCACTGTGCAGCGCGACGCCCCTGCTTCGCGCCTTTGTTTTGATTCCTGACTTTACGCGCCAGCCACGGTTTACCGGTGGTGGCTGAAACGTTTACAGCTTTCGCGTTTATGCCGATAAAAAGATGACATAACAGCATTAATAAGCATTTTAAATGTGAGCAACATCCCACTAACACGCTTAATCCTGCCTGATTTTCCAGCAGGTGAGAGAAATCACGTTTCCGCGTAGCCCAAATCAGTAAATTCCTCTCACTAATGAAAAAACGATTCAGCCATAGAGGTAAACGATGAAGACGAAACTCGCACTGATGGTGCTGGCCGTAATGATTTCGGGTTCGGTATCTGCAAAAAACTGGGTGCTGACGAGTGCTGAACAAGGCACCGACAAAGGAAACTGGCAGATAAACAGCAGCGAGCTGAACATTCAGGGCAAACCGTTCAGCATTGAGCAGAAAGTGTTGCATGGTGGCAAGCAGGAAGGCAGTAAGCTTCTGGTCATCCGCAGTCAGGATGGCCTGACTATTACGCTTATTCCGACACGCGGTATGAACCTGCTCCGCGTAGAGGGATTCGGCACCCGCCTGGGCTGGGATTCGCCCGTTAAAGAGGTGGTAAACCCGGCGTTCATCAATCTTGAAAGCCGCAATGGCCTGGGCTGGCTGGAAGGATTCAACGAAATGATGGTGCGTTGTGGCTACGAATGGACCGGCCATCCGGTGAACGACAAAGGCCGTATCTACACGCTGCATGGCAAAGCCGGAAACACGTCGGTCTCGCAGCTTGAAGTCGAGGTGGCGGATGCGGCCCCGCATGAAATCCGTATTCGCGGTTTGATCAAAGAGAGCACGTTTAAGAAAGCCGATCTGCAGACTTGGACGGAATTGAGTTATGTGCCGGGCAGCAATCAGTTCAGCCTGCACGACATGCTGACCAACCATTCCGATTACCCGCACGATTACGAGATCATCTATCACAGCAACTTCAGTACGCCCATTCTGGAGGAAGGTGCCCGCTTTATGGCCCCGATGTCGGGCATCAGCCCGTTCAATGACTATGCCAAAGCGGGGCTGAAAAACTGGCAGACCTATCAAGGCCCAACCAAAGACTTCGATGAAATGGTGTTTAACATCAAACCGCTGTCCGACAAGGATCATCAGACGGTCGCCGCCGTGGTTAATAAAGCGGGCAACAAAGGCGCGTCCATTCAGTTTGATACTCAGCAGTTGCCGCTGCTGACCTTGTGGAAGAATACCGACACGCTTAAACAAGGCTATGTCACCGGGATTGAGCCCGGCACCAACTATGCCTATCCGGTCACGATTGAACGGGAGCAGAAGCGCGTGAAACAGCTGGCACCGGGCGCGAGTGCAACCTTTGATCTGACCTACACGCTGTTGCACAACAGCGATCAGGTAAATGCGGTAGAGAAGCGGATTCAGGCGATTCAGGGCGACACCAAAATCGAGGAAAATTCGACGCCGATCGCGAATGAATAAGCGCGGTTTACTGCCACAAAAGCGGTAAGGTTTCGCTGTTCATCACAGAGCCGGGGGCAACCCCGGCCAGTTGATATTAACGCGAACAGCGTGGACAGGTTTTTTATTACGCCGCTGAACGCAATATGGCGTTACGCTGAAAACTGGCCGGGATTATCCAGCTCGTCCAGCTTCTTCTCCACCAGCCACTGAAACGTTTTACCATCCGGTTGTGAATAGAGCGTCTTTCTCACCGTTGACAGTGCAACCCACTTTTGGGCGATGGTCATTTTTCTGACCTCCGCCAACGGCAGTCCCTGACTTTCGCTAATCACGCGGTTGACGGCCTGCTCCGCGCTGATATCAGTCCAGTTGTGGTTACGTTTCAGCGCCTCGCCGAACCACAGCAGACGAAAACTCTGGTGACGTTCGATAAGCCCTTTCATCGCACTGACGCGCTGCCAGAACGTTTTACTGAGGGTATCAATGACATCCTCAGGAAAGAAAGAATCCATGGTGGTTCTCCTTTGCAGATGAATGTTCAGGTCAGTATGTGCACTGTTTTCTGTTTTATCGGCAAACTTCCGACTGAGTGACAGTGACGTATGGCAGGAATGATAAGCGCGTCACAGGCTAAAAACGCGCGTTTTTACAGCCTTTTACGTCCTTTACACTACTCCACAACGCAGCCGTACTGGCGATCAGATAAAGCGGAAAAGCGATAAGGCGAAGTCCGAAAAACGCAGTCTGCCTTCACAGCGGGTGCGTAACCTGATGACGTAATCAAACGGCTGAAGAATGAAGCGGCCCAGGCAAGTGAACGCACGGCGCTTTCGTCATCCGTCAGGGGATCGTGGCCGTTGCAGAGCAAAGAGGCGGGCTTGCAGGGCGTTGAGCGGAAACGCTCTTATCGTCTGGGAAGCCCTACCTGAACCTACCGCTTTATAACCCGGCGTCTCAGGGCTGCGTGAGTGCCTCCAGCGCCGTTAACTGCTGCCGCGCAAACGCTAAAAACATCTCCAGCGCAGCGCTGCGGGGCCGACCAGAAGGCACCTGCAGTTGCAGATTGCGCTGGCTCAGTTGATCGATGTCGACAGATCGCATCACCAGTCCATGCGCTTCGGCTTCCTGTAGCACGCTGAAGGCACTACAGATGGTCATGGCCAACGGCGTACGCAGCAGAAACTGGAATAAGGTAGAGAAATTATCGCAGGTCACCACCGGCTCAATCAGGTTGCCACTCATATGGCTCGCCAGCTCAAACAGCTGACGCACGGTGGTATTCTGCTGGGGCAGTGCCAGCGGATAGGGACTGATATCACGCAATGTCACCTGCGGCGCGCTGGCGAGTGGGTGGCTCTGATGCATCACTAACAACACCGGCGCAGGCCAGGAGCCGATAATTTCTACGCCCGTTTCGGCATGAAGACTGAACTGCAGCGCCAGGTCGCACTCGCCGCTGCGTATTCGTTCGGACACGCCCTGCGGGCTGGCGACATTAATGTCAAAGAGGATGCCGGGATTCGTCTCGCGAAAGTCGGCAATCATGCGCGGCAGCAACGTAAAGGCCAGCCCGTCGGTACAGGCCAGCCGAATCAGCGTGCGCCGCACGGCTTTCAGCCCTTTGATCTCGGCCAGCGCATAGTCCATATCCAGCATGTTCTTGCGCACATGGTGGGCAAAAATCTCCCCGGCTTCATTCAGTACCATCCCGCGAGCGTGACGTTCAAACAGCGGAACGCCCACTGGGTCTCCAGCCGCTGAATCTGACGGCTGATAGCCGACACCGCAATAAACAACTGTTCGCTCGCCGCACTTAACGAGCCCGTATTCGCCACGGCGAGAAAATAGCGGATTTCATTACTGATCATGCGCGCCTCATGCTGGTGCATGCCTCGAAAACGGGCAGGTTAGCTTTGCTTTAAAAGCAAATCTTACTCGATAAATTGATAATTGTGGCAAAGCAGCGTTTCGGAAATGATGGGAAAACATAATACGCATAAAAGATACGCAAACATGACAGCGCAAAACGCCATACAACAGGCCACCGCCTGGTTCGACAGTGGGGAATTTCAACGCATTCTGGCGCGTCGCGTGGCGCAGCGCACCGAGAGCCAGCGCCAGGATCGCGACGGCGAGTTGCATCACTATTTACACGATGAGATTGGGCCGCAGCTGCGCGCGCTGGGCTTTACTCTGCACTTTATTGAGAACACCGAAGCAGCCCATCGTCCCTTTCTGGTGGCGGTACGCATTGAAGATCCCGCTCTACCCACCCTGCTGAGCTATGGTCATGGCGATGTGGTGTTTGGCGATGACGAAAACTGGCGCGCAGGGTTAACGCCCTGGGAGCTTGTTGAAGAAGACGACCGCTGGTATGCCCGCGGCAGTGCGGATAACAAAGGTCAGCACTGCGTTAACCTGGCCGCGCTGGAACAGGTGTTTCAGGCGCGCGGCGGCAGGCTGGGTTTCAACTGCAAGCTGCTGTTCGAGATGGGCGAAGAGATCAGCTCGCCAGGTTTGGCACAGCTGTGCCAGCAGCACGGCGATCTGCTCAAAGCCGACCTGTTTGTCGCCTCAGACGGTCCACGCCTGAACGCGGTGCAGCCGACCCTGTTCCTGGGCTCGCGCGGCGCCGTCAATTTTCGCCTTACCATCACGGCTCGCGACAACGCCTATCACTCCGGCAACTGGGGTGGCCTGTTGAGTAACCCCGGCACGCAACTGGCCAATGCCATTGCCTCGCTGGTGAATGCTCAGGGCGTGCTTCAGGTGGCGGCGCTGAAACCTAGTTCACTCACTCAACAGGTACGCGATATTCTCCGTCAGATTCACGTCGGCGGCATGCCTGGCGATCCCGAGATTGACAGGGACTGGGGCGAACCGACACTTACCCCCACAGAACGCCTGTATGGCTGGAACACGCTGGAGGTGCTGTCTTTTCTCACCGGCAATCCTGCCCGCCCCATGAACGCCATTCCGGGCGAGGCGACCGCGGTATGTCAGCTGCGGTTTGTGGTCGGCACCGACTGGGAAAATCTGGCGCAGCACGTCAGGAAACACCTTTCACAGCACGGCTTTGACAACGTGAACGTCGAGTTTATGCGCGGATCGCCTGCCACGCGGCTGGATCCCACCGATCCGTTAGTCGACTGGGTGCTGGCCAGCATGGCCGAAACCAGCGGCAAAACGCCGGCACTGCTGCCGAACCTGGGCGGTTCACTGCCTAATGAGGTGTTCTCCGACATTCTCGGCCTGCCCACGTTGTGGGTGCCGCACTCTTATCCCGCCTGCGGTCAGCACGGCGTGAACGAGCATATGCTGAAGTCAATTGCGCGCGAAGGCCTGCAGATCATGACCCGACTGCTGTGGGATTTGGGCGAACAAGGCCGCGAACTGGTCGCGAAGCATCGTCACCATGCCGGAGGTGCCGCATGAGCACACTTAATACCACCGCATCTCTGCACGCGAATAAACCCAGCCTGCACAAAACCCTGTTTGCCACCTGCATCGGTAATGCGCTGGAGTGGTTTGATATTGCGGTTTACGGCTTCTTTGCCAGCTATATCGCCCATGCGTTTTTCCCGACCCGCGATCCGTCCGTGTCGATATTGCTTACGTTCGGCAGTTTCGGTGTGTCTTTCCTGATCCGGCCGCTGGGCGCGATTGTGCTGGGCAACTATGCTGACCGCCATGGTCGCAAAAAGGCGCTACTGCTCTCCATCAATCTGATGATGCTGGGCGGTGCCGTGATTACGTTTATGCCGGGTTACGACAGTATTGGGTTGATGGCCCCTGTACTTATCCTGCTGGCGCGGCTGGTTCAGGGTTTTTCTGCCGGCGGCGAATTTGGCAGCTCGACGGCGTTCCTGGTGGAGCATTTTCCCGAGCGCAAAGCCTTTATCGCCAGCTGGCAGTTTGCCACTCAGGGGGCCAGTACGCTGATGGCATCCGCGTTTGGTCTGGGATTAACGAAAATCCTGACGGAAAGCGAGATTCAGGACTGGGGCTGGCGCATTCCCTTTGCCTTTGGTCTGCTGATTGGCCCGTTGGGAATTTATATCCGCCGCCATGTGCATGAACCTGCCAGCTTTGCCACACATCAACCTGATGTTGCCCCACTTAAACGCCTGTTTGGCCGCCAGAAAGAGCTGATGTTGCTGGCGATTGGCCTGATGGTCATCTCCACGGCGGTTAACTACATGCTCAACTATGTACCGACCTATGCCACGCGCAATCTGCACCTGCCCGGCTCTGTGGCCTTTACCGCGACGTTAATGGCGGGTGTGATCCTGACTGTGGTGACGCCGGTTATGGGTCTGTGGGCAGAACGCATCGGCCGGGTTCCGTTGATGTGGGGCTCGCTGATTTTACTGATCGTCACCATCTATCCCGCCTTTAAGCTGGTCGTCAGTCACACCACGCCCATCACGCTTGTCGCGCTGGTCTGCTGGATGGCGTTGCTGAAATCGATCTACTTCTCAACCGTGCCGTCGGTCATGGCCGATCTGTTTCCGATGGGCACCCGCGCCAGCGGCATGGCGATCAGCTATAACATCGCAGTGACCGTATTTGGCGGATTTGCACCGCTGATCTGTTCGCTGTTAATCACGGCCACCGGCACCAGCCTGGCACCCGGCTATTACCTGATGGCCATGTCGGTGCTGAGCGGCCTGGCACTGCTGCGCAGCCAGAAGCGCGTGAAGTAGGAGAACAGGTGCACAGGGTTGTGCACCTGACGGATTTTACAAGGTGGCAGAAGTTTGGCTGTTAACGCTTCATTTGCTTCAATAACCCCAGCATCAGTCGGGCTGAGAAAGCTGACTGATTTTTCCTTTCTTTATACCTTGCTAAGAACCCCACCGATTGCTTTCAACAATATTCATCCCCACCCACTTTAGAATGTAACAGTCTTCATAAAACCCGGTAATGGCTCAATGTGTGGTCTGCCACCCCGAAAACGGAACGGTAGAAAAGACGCATTAATACTGTAAACAAGATTAACTTACTCACATGAGGCATCATCTTTATGCCGTCTGGCAAGCTGACGATAATGAAAAATAATGACCCAGTCACGATAAAGAAGCTCTGTGAACCATCATATTCTGCTGCGTTCCAGCAGCAAGACTTACGGAGAACCCACTAACAATTAACACGCACCGTTTTTATTCCAGTGATGGAACGGCAGAACAATAAGGATGCGTTCACCAATACGAGCAAAGGTTATTACAGCGTTATTAAGAACAGCCCATATCGGAAGTATTTTTTAGCAGCATTAAAACTATCAGACCATGACTTTTCGCCTGGCCAGTGAGCCATCTTTCCTCCGCCTGAATATGCTGTTTGTCAGCGACCCGTTCGCCTTTTTCCTGTTGCGCGATTTGGCAGGGATCTGTGAATCATTTCAGATCGGCTTTAACTGTAAAATCTATCCCGTATTCTGTTTAACTCATCCCGGCTCTGTTAACCATTTTGATCTCGCTCAATGTTCTTACGCTTAATGTTGCCTACCCAGGCAGAAACCCGTTTTTTATTACGTGCAATCATGCAAACCTGCCATTATTCGGCCCTCCCTTGCTGAAGATGCAGTAGAAACACTGCGTAATTTACATTAAATACGGACAGACACACCATGCATATCAAGTAGGTTTTACGTTAAAAATGAGGTGAATATGGATACGTTATATGACTATATTTTTGCGCCCGACATGGGTATTTACCCTGATACATCCGAAGATCTCTCTGAAAAACTCATTGCGCTATTAAATATCAGCACGCAACAGAAAAAAGGCATTTATTTCCCCGCAGGCGTCTACCTTTTCTCGCAGGATATCCAGCTCAAATCGTTTAACTCACTGAAAGGTGATGTTACCGGCACGGTATTTCGCGGTATCAACAGCAAGCGCGCCGTCATGTTTGGTGACGGTCAATATGGCAATACCGTCGCTAACCTGACAATAGAGAATATTCTCTTTGAGAATGCGACGCTGTATTTTTACGGAAGAAAAACCGGCATTAATGTTAACTATAATGTTTTTATTAATACGGTGAGCGATACTAACGTGGCCCAGTTAACCTGCTCAACAAAGGCTTACCTGATTAAGGGCAATGTTTTTATGCGTGGCCGGGGTTATCCCGGCGTGGCGATAAATACCTATGGCAATGCGCCCGGCCTGATAATCGAGCAAAATTTTCTGGGTTCAATAACGGACATTTCTGTTGCTGAAGCATGGATTGATGCAACCACAAAAGCGATGCTGCTGACGCTTATCGCATTACGCACACGGGGGATAATGACATTTGATGGGCTTTGTTGAATAATAGGTAATCATTCTGTTTTGTCTGCACTGTTTTGGTAGAAAACGCTGATGCCAGACAGAACACCGTCATACGCAAGCATGTAATGCATTGATTTTATGTTATCTGAAACAACCGTTTTCATAGTACCACAGCATAAAATCCATTTATTCAACAAAGCCCATTTGATGATGAGCAGGGACACTTTGTTGCCGGTTGGTACTCGACCAGCAATTTGAAAAAAGGGGTTTTCCGTAAAAATTTCTTTTCAGGTAGCACGACTCCCCGCTTGTATAATCCAGCCAGCGGTGAAAATGATATTGTCCGGGATCATGCTGTTTATATTAAAGCCTACGACCAGGTTGAAGTTGTTGAGAACTATTTTTCAGGCTGGCCTGCTGATGCGTCCGGTCAGTTGAAATTCCGTAATGCCCGAGGCCTCGTATTTGCCGGTAACTATCTAAAAAGTATCTCATTTGATGCACGTCCCTACGACGATTTAGCCGTTCAATGGCGCATCATGCAGGATACCTTTATATTCAATAATTATTTGAACGATGGAATGATTAGCTACTGGAGTAACATTTATGATACGCCAGAGAAACACATCACCGTTTCAAAGTATCTGGTGTTCTCTAATCTGTTTATTAATCGCAGCGAAGATTCTCAACTCATTGGTTCGCCTGGCCCTGGCGTCACCCTGTTCCCTGACGCTTTTCATTGCGCGGAAAACCGCTTTGCCGACAGCGGAAAACGGGTGGTGGTAGCAGGCGTCATCGCAGAAATACCCCTGCCAGCGATCATCGATCTGTTACCTGACTATGCGTTGCCCTATCTGAATCTTCAGCCGATCATGCCAGCCGTGTAGCCTCTCGCTTCGCCCCGGTACCGTCCGGGGTTTATTATTAGCCTGGGCCAGGCCGGACAGCCTGATTTACGCAATTCGAATGGGGCAGCAGGCCGTAGCAGTAAACTGGATGTCAGTCCTTGCGTCTGGCAGGCGTCAGCGACGTGATCCCGTTAACCTGATGATAACAGGCTTCCGGTAAAAAGAGGTCTTTCTGCTCTGCTACCGGACTGCATACTTTTCGGAGAAGCGCATGACAAAGGGAAGATCGAGGTGCTATCGCCGCTCAGTCAGCCTTTTTATGGGCAGATGCCGTAACAGGCTGGCAATCGACATACGCCTTGTCCCTCGCCACGAAGAGGCTGTTTTGCACATTTAGCCGTCCCGATAACTACGACCTTGCCCCCAAACGCAAAAACCCCCGCCGAAGCGAGGGTTTCAAATTTGTGGTGCCCGAACCCGGAATCGAACCAGGGACACGGGGATTTTCAATCCCCTGCTCTACCGACTGAGCTATTCGGGCAACGAGGAGCATTAAACCCTATGCAGGCCCCAGCGTCAAACGCTTTTCACAAAAATGAAATCAACTGCCGCCTTTTCCATCAACCGCAGCAAAATTGACCGCCGGTCCCGGTGGCGCATAACTCGGGTGCCGGATTTTCACGCTGTCTAACGCCGCCTGGCTGGCGGTTTTTCGCTGCTATTTTGCTTTATCCACGATTTATCGGCGCTCTTTTTACTAACTGTTTTTTTGCCATAAATCCGTCATCTGCGCTCATTACTCTTAAGATTATTCCTGGATAATCAAGAGCCGCATCATGCAGTTACCCGCCTCTGTGAATACTGTGGTTTCCGCCTCAAGTCGTTACGACGCGCGGGTGTTATGCATTGAGGTCCCTTTTGTCAGTCCGGAGACGGATAACCGTGCGGTGATGGCGCTGTTTGCCGAGCATAAAGATCTCATCGGTTTGCCCGTGGTAGAAAACGGCAAACCGTTTGGCATGATTAACCGCCACATCTTTTTGTCGCAGATGGCGCGGCCCTTCTTTCCCGAACTGTATGACCGTAAGAGCTGCATTGCCTTTATGGATAAGTTCCCGCTGGTGATCGACGTAGAAAACACGCTGGAAAGCGTGGCGCAGCAGGTGGTGGCCAATGGCGATAAGTCCGTCGCTGATGGCTTTATCCTGACGGAGAACGGACACTATATTGGCATTGGTTTAGGGATCGATCTGATCCGCCGCGTCTCCGACTTACAGGCGCGCCAGCATCAGCAGATTTTACAAAGCATCGATTACGCGCGGGTGATTCAGGACGCGATGCTGGACCGATCCAACCAGCTAATCGCGACTCTGCTCGACGACTGGTGTCTGTACTGGCAGCCCAGGGACGGCGTGGGTGGCGATTATTACGCCTTTCACCGTCATAATAACGGCTGGCTGGCGGTCATTGCCGACTGTACGGGCCACGGCATTCCTGGTGCCTTTATGACGGTAATTTTGCAGTCTGCGCTGGAAAATGCGCTACGCGAGGCCGATCTGCAGGCGCCTGCCCGCATTCTGCATGCGCTTAACCACCATATTAAACAAACCCTGGGACAGTTAAATGCGTCTCAGCAAACGTCACTCTCTAACGATGGCTGCGATGCCATCGTGCTGTCTGTCGATACCGAACTGCATCAGCTGCGTTGGGCCAGCGCCCGAACCCAGGCATTTATGCTCAGCAACATCAGTAACGAAATCATCGCGCTCAGCCAGGATCGCGTCGGCGTGGGGTATACCGATACGCCGGAGGATTATGACTGGCCGGAACAGAGCCTGGCATTTAATCGCGGCGATATGCTGTTTGTGCTGACGGATGGCGTCACCGATCAACCGGGTGGCGAGCGCAATATTATGTTTGGCAATAAGCGCATTCAGTCACTGCTGATGCGCTATCAGCATTTGCCTATGGCGGAGTTATCGCTGGCGTTTCAGCAAGACTATTTAAGCTGGCAAGGTAACCAGGCGCGACGCGACGACGTCACCTGGTTTGGCTTTCGCTATTGATTGCACCGGGAAGAAAATGAAAAACGAATCACTCCGTGGTCTGCCGTTCAACACCGAATCGCAATCTGGTCTTATCGCGCTCCAGTACACCGGCTTTTTTTCGCCGCAAAACATCACGGCAATGGGTGAAGTGGTCAAACTGTTTCTGGAGAACCACGAGCAGTCACAGAAAGTGCGACGACGGCTGTTCTCCAGCTTTGTCGAGATCGCGCAAAACATCCTGCGCTACTCGCAGGACAGCCGGGCGCTGAGCCACAACGATCAGCTCTATCGTTTTGGATCGCTGAGCCTGCGCTATGATGGTGGGCGCTACTATCTGGAAAGTGCCAATCTGGTAGGCAGCGATGCCAGCGTTCAACTGCGTGGCGATCTGGACTCGTTACGGGTCATGAACGCAGACGAAATTAAACAAGCCTACCGCAGTCGGTTACGCGCAGAGAGTCCTGTCTGGAGCAAAGGCGCCAATATCGGCTTACTTACCCTTGCCCGCGACGTCAGTGAACCGCTGGAATACTGCTTCCAGCCACTGGAAGCCAGCGAGCTCTCTGCCTTTTGGCTAAAGGCGACAATCTGCCATGACTAAAGAATCCTCTATGCAAACCATTCATCTCACCCCCACCGAATGCACGCCCGCCGTGGAATTTGATTTTGCGGCCCAGCGATTTTCCCTGCGGGGCGAATCCTGGCCGGAAAATGCGGCCGCCTTTTATCGCCCGCTGCAAAGTGCACTGGAATCCTGGCAACCGCAGGCCAGCCAGCTGACTGAAGTCAATATCGACCTGAGCTATTTCAACAGCTCCAGCACCAAAATGCTGTTCGGGCTGTTCGATCAGTTCAACAGGCTGGCGCAGAACGGCTGTGAGATTGTGCTGAACTGGTTCTATGACGCTGAAGATGACGTGTCAGAAGAGTTTGGCGAGGAGCTGTCGCTGGATTTCACCGCCCTGACCGTCACATTACATGCGGAACAGCACCAATGACGCACCTTAATGAGCTGTTTCTGGAAGAAACCCAGGCGCTGAACCATGCCAGCCATGTGGCGGCGCAGAGCTGTCTGCACGCCGAAGAGTACCGCCAGGCGCTGTCCGATCTTAATAACCACTATCAGCGGCTGATGCGCGAAACTTACCGGCTGATCTCGCGCAGCGATCGAGCCGAGCGTGAGTTAAACCGGGTGAATGAGCAGCTTATTGAGCTGACGAGAGAGCTGGAGTACAAAGCCACTCACCGATCCGCTGACGAATGTCTGGAACCGCAGCGCCATTATTCGTAAGCGTCACATTTAAACCGTCTGTGCAGCGGGCTCCGGTTCCGGGAAAATAGTGTCCATCATTTTTTAATGGACACTATCGCGTGAAACACCGGACATGGCTCCTTGAGGCGCTTCGCCTCCATT